>JBGCFJ010000194.1:0-3118 GCA_045106885.1 Saprospiraceae bacterium | reverse complement strand
CCAGACGACCGAAATAGCGCTAATTCTTATAGATTACGGTCGTCTGGAGACGACCAGATAGTCGCTTTCTACATGAATCATCCAATTTCCTAACCTTCCTCCAACTTTGCTATGGCTTCTTTTAAGCTGTTAATTAAAGTCACTTCTTTGCTCCAAATATCTCCTAAGAGCCTATAAAAAATTGAATAACTAGCCCTTGTGTTTTCAGGGTCTTTTACTTCAAAAGAGTTCAAAAAATCATCAAATAATTTACGCTCTGCATTGGTATAGACCTGTTGATGTTCATATACTTTATTGAGTTGCTGTCTTCTACTAATATCAATATTGACATTGTTGGCATTGATTAAGGATAATGCACTTTTGGATAATACCGTTCTCATAAATCCTTTTTCTTGTCCTACTAGTTTATATTGGCTAAAAGCTTTGTAAGTTTCCAATTGGTCTAGCGTCTCTTTTTCGCCTAAGACTAAAGGTAGTCGATTTTCATGCAGAATTTCGAGAATGAAGAGATTGTTTTTCATTTCCTTTAAAATAGCCAACTCTGCTCTAGTGGTCATATATGCTTCTTTATAAATTGCTTGATACTGATTTAGCCAAAAAGCAAGAAAAACACTTAGAAAAATAAAGAGTGCTTGTATGAGATAATCGACAAATTTTTCTCTAAAAACCTTTTTTATTATTTCCATTATTTTTTTTCTAAAAAATTAAAGATGGTATAAGAAATAAAGTTACTTTTTCTCTTTCAACATCCGATTAAAAAATCCCCGCTGCCTCAAATGCTGCTACCCAGTTTTTATGCAATAAAAAGCCATGCACTTCATCAGGAAAAATTAACAAAAAACGCTACAAATTAATCAATTTTTGGAGAAATTTATATTTTTCTAAGTCTATTATCATTAAAATTATGAACCCGAAAAATAAGGAATGTTGGGTGGTGCATCAAAATGTTTACTGATGAGGCATACTTTCAAAGTATACAGCTGCACTTATCAACTATTCTAATATACTATCGAATGTTGGTATTAAATTGTCATGAGGCATTAGAATAATAAGGAGATACAAAAAGTATATTTTTATGTAAAAAAATGAATAATTAAACTATTTTTAGGGAAATATTGACAAGTTTATCGAAAGTATAAAAGTAGTTGAACCCATTCCGGCGAGCAAGGAATGTCAACTAGTTGGATAAACATGTCAAAATATTCAATCATTAAAGCTTTAATGCAAATGGCAAATTTTAATATAGACGCAAAAAAGAATAGTACCTATGATGCTATTGTCATCGGGTCGGGTATTAGTGGTGGCTGGGCAGCCAAGGAACTCTGTGAAGGAGGCCTCAAAACCCTTGTGTTAGAACGAGGTAGAATGGTCGAACATGTAAAAGATTACCCAACGATGCATAATGAGTCTTGGGATTTGCCCCTACGAGGTGCAAATAGTGTAGCAGAAAGTAAAGCCTACCAAAGGGTTTCAAGAACTGGTTTTGTGGGTGCGAATAACAGGCATTTTTATGGTAAAGATGAAGATAATCCATATACAGAGGTAAAGCCATTTTTGTGGGTACATGCCAATCAGATGGGTGGACGTTCTCTTTTGTGGGGGAAGCAATGCTATCGTTGGAGTGCGTTAGATTTTGAAGCCAATGCCCAAGATGGATATGGGGTAGATTGGCCTATTCGATACAAAGATATTGAATCTTGGTACACTTATGTAGAAAAATTTGCAGGGATTAGTGGTTCTGCTATGGGCTTACCACAGTTACCCGATAGTCATTTTTTACCGCCGATGGAATTGAATTGTGTGGAAAAAGACATTAAAAAAAGAATTGAAAAAGAGTTTAAAGGTCGAAATTTGATAATTGGCAGAGTGGCGCACTTGACGGTACCACTCAACGGTCGAGGCAAATGTCAGACTAGAAATAGATGTGATAGAGGCTGCCCTTATGGTGCTTATTTTAGTAGCAATGCAGTGACTTTACCTGCTGCTAATGCTACTGGAAATTTGACGATTCGCCCTTATTCTATCGCCAATGAAATCATTTACGATGAAGAAAAAGGAAAGGCGACTGGGGTTCGAGTGATAGATAGCGAAACACAAGAGGTGATAGAATTTTATGCTAAAATTATTTTCTCTAATGCTTCTACTTTAGGCACAACGAAAATTCTTTTGAATTCTACCTCCAATCGTTTCCCTAATGGATTTGGCAATGATAGTGGCGAACTAGGTCATAATCTTATGGACCATACCTACCGAGTGGGGGCAATGGGAAAAGTGGAGGGGTTTGAAGATAAATATTACAAGGGAAAACGACCGAATGGGATTTACATTCCACGTTATGTGAATATCAATGAAGCGACTAAATCTGATAAATTTGTCAGAGGATTCGGTTTTCAAGGAGGCGCTGGTCGTGCTGGCTGGGGAGCTGGTGCAAATCAAGAAAGTTTTGGTGCAGCATTTAAAGATGGCTTAATGAAACCAGGCCCTTGGGAATTTTTTATTACGGGTTTTGCGGAATGTTTACCCTATCATGAAAATAAAGTTACCCTAGACCGAGATAAATTAGATAAGTGGGGGCGACCAACTTTAAAAATTGATTGTGAATATAAAGCCAATGAAAAGGCACTTAATCAACAAATAAGACTGGATGCAGTAGAAATGTTGGAGAAATCAGGGGTCAAAGATATTGTAGGGTTTGATAATGAGCATTACCCCGGTTTTGGCATTCATGAAATGGGAACTGCTCGGATGGGACGTGACCCTAAAACTTCAATTTTAAACGGTACAAATCAAGTGCATGCGGCTAAAAATGTCTTTGTGACCGATGGTGCTTGTATGACTTCTAATTCTTGTGTGAATCCATCTTTGACGTATATGGCGATTACCGCAAGAGCAGCCAATCATGCTATTTCTGAATTAAAAAAACAAAATCTATAAGCTCATGAAAAGAAGAACAGCTTTAAAAAATACCGCACTATTTGCAGGAGCTACGGTCCTTTTTCCGTCATTAGCTACCTTATTGCAATCTTGTCAACAGCAACCAAGAATCAATTGGCAACCTACTTTTTTGCATATAAAACATGCTGAATTATTGGCTACTTTCGTTGATACGATTTTACCC
>JBGCFJ010000193.1:0-2230 GCA_045106885.1 Saprospiraceae bacterium | reverse complement strand
AACTTGGATTATTTAATCTAAATTATTAGTTGGTACTTAGGAAAAGCGATCAGGAAAGAATATCCTAAAAGGATATCTTTCCATTTTCGCTATTGAGAGAGGAAGATGTTTCATTTCTAGTTGAAAAGTAAAGGTCCAAATGTGGGCAAAAAAGAGGTTCTTGAATTTTATAATTTTGTGGTATCGAATCATAAAATAAAAAAAACAAGAACCATGAGTAAAGTTAGTACAAAAAATATCAACCGTCAAAAATTAGATTGGCTATTTGAGCAGCCATTAAATGTACAATTAGAGGTAGTTAGTCAACATATGGAGATAGTAAGGATAGTCATCAACTCTATATTAGAAGGAGAAGTAGTTAAATTGGCTGGAGAAAAATATAGTAGAACTAAGCCAAATGGGGGTCGTTATGATAGATGGGGAGCCAATCCAGGAAGTGTGAAAGTTGGTGGACAAAAGATAAAGATAGCAGTACCACGAATCTATGATAAAGCGGCTGATTGTAATAGAAGTTTGGAAACCTATGAAAGTTTACAATCCTTACCGGAGCAGGATTTAAATCTAGTTAAACAAGTACTGCATGGCATTAGTACAAGAGATTATCAGGGAGTAATAGACAGATTAAGTGATAGTTTTGGCGATAGTGCCTCAAGTGTAAGTCGACAATTTCAGGAAAGAACGAAAGCTGCTTTAGCAGAATTTGAGTCTAGAAAATTTAATAATCATCACTTTGTTGCCTTGTTCATAGATGGTAAGCATTTAGCAGGGGACCAGATGGTAATCGTATTAGGTGTAACAGCCCAAGGCTATAAAATTCCATTGGGAGTCGTACAAACAAATACAGAAAATGCAACCAGTATTGGTAATTTATTGAAAGAATTGGTAGAAAGAGGTTTAAAATTTGAAGAGGGCATTTTATGTATAATTGATGGAGCAAAAGGTTTAAAAAAAGCAGTAGAAGAAGTATTTGGTAAGGCAGCTATTATTCAAAGATGCCAATGGCACAAGCGAGAAAATGTCATTAGCTATCTATCGGAAGAAAACAAAGAAAAGTACCGACGCAAACTACAAAGAGCTTATAATGAAGATACTTACAAAGAGGCAAAAGAACAATTGAAAGAAATACATGGCGAACTACAAGTACTTAATAGAGGGGCAGCAAAATCTCTTCAAGAGGGCTTAGAAGAAACCTTGACTTTACACCGATTAAGGGTTTATCCAATAATGGGAAGATCTTTTAAAACTACGAATTGTATTGAAAGTGTCAATAGTTGTTTAGCTAAGTATATTGGCAGAGTAAAAAATTGGTCTAGCTCTGAAATGCGTTTTAGATGGGTGTGTAGCGGACTGATGGAAATCGAAAAGAAAATGCAACGAGTTTTTAACTACAAGAAAATACCGAAATTAAAAGCGGCTCTTAAACGAGAAGTCGATAGTAGAAATAAACTTGAACCTCTTTTAATTTCAACTAAGAATTAAACAATCTCTTATCCATTTTTAACAAATTCATATTTTCACCAATTATGTATAGCTTACGTATTGTGACACGGAAAAATGAAAGAAATTTTTAATATTTTTTAAAAAATATATGGAGAGTTCTAATATTATTTCTAAATTCGCATCAACAAAGAAACTATTCATATCAAATTACATGCTTTCCCTTTAGAACATTTCTACGACAACGAAAGATAATATTCTAATCTCAGATACATTGTGGGCATTTAAATAACATTGTTTTCAAGACTGTGATGTTTTATATATTATGGCTTTCATATTTTATATGATACCTAGACAGAAAGGCCATCCTTTGTAAGGTGTATTGATCCTATACCATCACCTACAAATAACCGATTTAAGGACATCTTGATACCTCAACGGACTAATAAAATTCTTGTGTTAATACACTATGAAACACAAGTTTGTCCGTTGGGGTATTTTTTTAGACTTACCTTCTTTTTATTCGACCTTTTCGATTTTCACTTCAATTTTTATTTTAATTAAGACGGGTTTCTTACCTTTAGGAAATGGCAACACACCACAAATTTTCAGCAACAAGAACGGCTCATGTTTACACTATTGGTAGTGTCGGTCCACGCATAAAAAAAGTATGGATAGTCACTCATGGATATGGACAACTAGCTAGTAGATTCATACACCGATTTGAGCAATTAGATGATGGAGCAACTTTGATCATAGCTCCAGAAGGGCTCTCTCGATTTTACTGGGGCGG
>JBGCFJ010000192.1:0-4674 GCA_045106885.1 Saprospiraceae bacterium | reverse complement strand
GTGAACCGCTTGCGGATGGGATGCTTATTCAGCATAGCCGTAG
Organism: Saprospiraceae bacterium; assembly: GCA_045106885.1. GTDB lineage: Bacteria > Bacteroidota > Bacteroidia > Chitinophagales > Saprospiraceae > JAFMDF01. The sequence continues at coordinate 4,631 of JBGCFJ010000192.1, read as the reverse complement.
CTACGTTGAATAATTTTAACGCAGCTAAAAGATGAAAATTCGCTGAATTTGAACCGCAAAGCGGATGGGCAGCGAATCCGTCAGGCTGGTAGGTTATTTATTGCCTCATCCCTAACAAGGTTTTAATTTTCAATTTTCAATTCGCAATTTTCAATTTTCAAAAAGGTAAGTTTATTTTGAAAATTGAGTATTGCGAATTGGTTAAAAGCCAACTAGTGAAAGTTTATTTATTTTTTTTGTTGACTATCCTCTTTTTTTCTTGCGGCAATTCAACGCCCCAAAACGCCCCCAAAGACACCATAGAAATCCAAAAATCCAAAAATGAAGACGACCTTTTATTTTCCATGGCTGGTGAACTAATCGCCAATCCTCGCACCCAAGCGGAAAAAGATAAGAATACCATCATCAATTATATGATGGATGAAGGCATTGAATTAAAAGCTACGGAATCAGGATTATATTATCAAATGATTGAAGAAGGAGTTGGTAATAATGCGGAATGGGCAGATTGGGTAAAAGTGAATTATAAAGGCTATACTTTGGATGGCGAAGTCTTTGATTCTTCTTATAAAAGAGGGAAGTCGATTGAATTTTATATTGGCAATATGATTCCTGGTTGGAATGAAGGTTTGCAATTAATGAAACCTGGTGGAAAAGCGTTTTTTGTCGTGCCTTCTGGATTGGCTTATGGCGAGAAAGGGTTTAAAAAAATCATTCCGCCACATACGACTTTGGCTTTTGAAGTGGAATTAGTGGCAGCGGGAAAGAAGTAGCTTGGAAATTCATTTCCAAGAAAATAATAATGAAAAAGGCGATATGGTAAATAAGTTACCATATCGCCTTTTTAGTGGATATGAATTTCCACGCTCAGATTAAAAATTACTACTATTCTTATCTCGAATAATATCTTTCAATTCTTTTAAAAACTCATATTGATTGGGCAACACTTTTTTGAAAGCCTCTTTAATCGCAAAATAAGTCCCTCTCTGCTCCAAATCAGGAATCATTTCTTTAATCGTCGCTTTCATAAAATGTGCATCTTCTTTAATTAAACTTTTTAAAGAAGGAATGTCATGCCAATCGCCTTCTACCGCAATGGCATTTTCTGCTTCTCCTTCTACATTCTCTACTGGGTCTAATTCAAAAGTTTGGTCTTTTTGCAGTAAAGCAATCGCTTTGGAAGGGTCATTGATTTTACCTTGTGGCAAAGTCCATGCTTCGTCCGCTTGATTTTTTTCAGCAGGGTTCACCAAAAAAACTTCTAAGCCTTTTTCTCGAACTCTATAAATAATCAAATTTGCTTTATCTAAAAGTGCCATTTTATGTTTTCTTATTAGTCAAATAATTAATTGTTAAACAGGAAGGGGGTAAAAATGTTGCGAGGAGAAGGGGATACAAAGTTACATAAAAATAATTTATTATTGGTAACAGGTTTTAGGTGTCAGGTACTAGGTTTCAGACGTGATGCAAATACGTCTAGCCTGAAACCTAGTACCTGGCACCCAACACCATTCTTATTACTAAATACCACAAAGCGCATCAATAGTCGTCCGCAAACCAATAAATAATAATTCTTTGCCTTCTTTGGTCACAAAACTATCTTCATCATCGACTAAAGCGTCTTCTACAAAAGCTAGTAAATCTTCTTGTGGATACTTATCGAAAAAAACATCTAGCTTATCATTAAACTTTCTAGCACTTGTTTCATTAAATAAGGTCCAATTTCTTTCTTCTGCCTCTTCAATCTTCTCTGAATCCAGTATGGGCATTTCTTTAGCTTCGACATCTACAGCTTTCCATATAACCAAGGCTAAATACAAAAGATACTCACTTTCTTCAACTGTCAATAATTTAAAGCTTTCAGAAAGTAAATAAGAAAACAGAATAGGTTGCTTAGCTTGCAAAGCTCCAATAGCTTTATCATAACTATTTCCTTCGTTATCCAAAGCTTCGAGCGCTTCATCATAACTGTTTTCTTCGTTATCCAAAGCCTCGGTAATGCTATCAATTATTTGTTCTGAAATAAAAGGTACGGTCATTCAAATTTAATTTGGACACAAAATTAAGCCTAAAAAATGATATTTTCAGCTACTTAATGGAGAACCTACAAGTTGAAATATTCCTTTTTTCCCAAAAAAGCAGTAGATTCGCCTTTCAAGTTTTGATTTATTAAAATTTATTATTCTAAAAAACAGCATCGTCCAAATTATTTTAAACTTTATAGCATGAAAAAAATAATCACCAATACTTCCAGAAGGAAATTTATGAAACTTACAGGGTCTACCCTAGCGGCTAGTTCTGTCGGATTCAATATTTTAGCGAATAACCAACCCAAACATTTATTTAATGCCGATACTTTAAAAGTAGGCTTAATTGGTTGCGGTGGTCGTGGAACTGGTGCGGCAGTACAAGCATTAAATGCCGACTCGAATGTAGCTTTAACCGCAATGGCAGATGTCTTTCCTGAAAATATGACCGTTGCTTATAATGGCTTATTGGACGAAGATATTGCGGATAAAGTCAAAGTACCTGACAATCAAAAATTCATCGGTTTTGATGGGTATAAAAAAGTATTAGCAACCGATGTAGATGTCGTCATTTTAGGCACTCCTCCTAATTTTAGACCTGCTCATTTGGAAGCTTGTATTGCTGCTGGAAAACATGTCTTTTTTGAAAAACCAGTAGCAGTTGATGCCCCTGGGATTAGACGAGTAATGGCAACAGCAAAAGAAGCGAAGGCTAAGAATTTAGGTTTTATGTCTGGTTTCTGCTGGCGCTATGATTATCCTAAAAGAGATACGTTTCAAAGAGTATTAGATGGTCAGATTGGGGATGTGCTTTCTATTTATAATACTTACAATACAGGTGCTTCTTGGTGGAGAGAAACGAAACCTAGCTGGGGGAAGCTCAAGAAAGAATTAAGAAATTGGGTCTATTATAATTGGTTATCTGGTGACCATATCGTAGAACAAGCAATTCATAGTTTGGATATGATGTCTTGGGCAAAAGGTGATGTCATGCCTGTGAGTGCTTCAGGAATCGGTGGTCGTCAGAGTAGAGTTGAAGCACAATACGGAAATATTTACGACCATTTTGCAATTACTTACGAATACCCTGATGGTTCTAGAGGTTTGCACCATAGCCGCCAGCAAAAAGGCACGGATAGAGCTTATGGGATAGAAATGTTGGGAACAAAAGGGCGTTGTGATATTAATGTTTGGAATCACCACGAAATAAAAGGGGAAACCAATTGGCGGTGGGAAAAAGAACATGATAAAAAAGACAAAAATAATATGTACCAAACGGAACACGACGAATTATTTGCGTCTATCCGAAATGGTAACCCAATGAATGACGGTCTTCGAGCGGCTAATAGTACCATGTTAGCGATTCTAGGTAGAATGGTTGCTTATACAGGTAAAACCATTACTTTCGAAGAAGCCTTAAATTCGGAGGAAATACTCGGTCCAAAAGTAGATGAATTTAACTGGGATTTAGATTGGAAAATGGCGGATATAGCGAAGCCTGGTGCTACTAAATTTATGTAAATAACGACTAAAGAATAATTTCGATATTTTAAAACACCATGACTTTGAAAATCATGGTGTTTTTTCATCAATACCTTAACGAAATGCCTACACCAACCAGAAGAACCTTCCTCAAAAAAAGCGCTGTAGCCACTGCCTCTTTAGCCTTTTTGTCTAATGCTTGCGCTACATCCACTCCTAAAATCATAACGAAATCTGCTCAACCGCTTATCAAAAAAAGCCTAAAATTTGGGATGATTAAGGAGGATTTATCGGTGTTAGATAAATTCAAATTGGTCAAAGATTTGGGTTTTGATGGAATAGAATTGGATAGTCCGAATGAGTTAACGGAAAAAGAGATTTTAAATGCTAGAGACAAAAGTGGTTTAGAAATTCCTGGTACAGTTAATTCTTTTCATTGGAAAATGCCGCTTTCTGACCCTGACCCAGCGGTACGGACAAAATGTGTGGAGTCCATGAAAACTGCTTTACGAGACACGAAAAAATATGGTGGCACCACCGTTTTATTAGTCCCTGGTGTAGTAAATGAAAAAGTATCTTATGCCGCTGCTTATGAACGGTCACAAGCCGAAATCAAAAAGATACTACCTGTGGCAGCAGAAACAGGCGTCAAAATAGCCATTGAAAATGTCTGGAATAATTTTCTAATCAGCCCTTTGGAGGCAGCACGATATATTGATGAATTTGAAAGCCCGATGATTGGTTGGTATTTTGATGTGGGCAATATTGTTCGTTATGGCTGGCCTGCCCAATGGATTCAAACTTTAGGGAAGCGCATCCTTAAAATAGACATCAAAGATTATAGCCGAAAAAAACAAACACAAGAAGGTATATGGGAAGGCTTTAAAGTGAAATTGGGGGATGGAGATGCTAATTGGCCCGCTGTTAATGCTGCTCTAAAAGAAGTGGGTTACCAAGGTTGGGGTTCAGCAGAAGTTGCAGGTGGAGATAGGGTTCGATTACAAGAAATTTCTGAACGTACGGATAGATTATATGCTGCGATTTAGGCAAAGTGGCAGAAATAATCAACCATTTATACCGCCTTTTTCCCTTCTAAGAAACTCAAAAAATGCGTCCATAATC
>JBGCFJ010000191.1:0-2150 GCA_045106885.1 Saprospiraceae bacterium | reverse complement strand
GGTTACGAAGAACGCTTTGCGGATGGACAGCCGTGGCATGAAGGGATTGAAAGTATGGTGGGATGGATTGGTGGTAAAACTACGAGTCTGGTTCGCTGTAAGTAAGTTCAACTTCTTCAGAGTAGCGAAAACCGCTTCATAGCGATCCACGAGTTGCGCCCCGGGGCAATTCATAGTTGATTCTACTCCAGAAAGTCTTTTTACGCTAAAGGACGCTGATTATTATGTTTTTTTCATTGGTTTTTAGCTCAATACAAATAGAAAAAAACTCTGCGTTCTCTGCGTTCGTTTGACATTTCAGAGTAAACTCCTGGTTCGTTCCCTTCAGGAACGCCAAAGTCACCAACTAGACGATATTCATCACCTAAGAACATAATTTCTAATATCAAATTCACCAAAATAAATACCGCAAGGTAACTGGCATTGCTATGCCTAAAACCTAATTTAAACCCAGAGAATTTCCCGCAGCAGCTTTTCAAGTTAAATCAATTTTGCTTTGGCTGCTGCTTTTTATTCTAACACCTTATTTCTAACCGTATTAAATACTATACAAATCTGACCATGAAAAATATACCAAACAACGATCTTCAATTCATCAAAAGCATTAATCATCAGGATAAACTTTTTGTCTTTGCCTTAAAGCAGGAAACGGACAAAACCTATGCAGATATTTATTACAGTGTACAAGATGCTAAGAGAGATGCTGAAAATGAAGCCGAGGTTGACCACCAATTACCTGAAAAAGGTAGTGCAGTAAAAGAGAACCACCAGATTACCCCCGATGAACAGTGCAGGGCTGTTAAGTTCTATTTTGCAAATTTTTAGGTTCATTTTTATCAATAAATTTGAAAAAAAGTATGTTTTCACTACAAGAGGCTGATTAAACCGCTTGATTGAGAAATATCATAAGTTCTTTGACATTAGAGGAAAATTTCATCTGTCCTTCGGAAATAGATTGGTTACCATTTTTGCGATGGATATTGATAGCAATGGAGCTAAATACAGCACTGTTAACTGGTCCGTTATCCTTTCTAATTTGGTTTGAATCTTCTCCATGAATTACATCTTTGACGTAATGGAGAGAATTTTCGATTGACCAGTGACCTAGAATACCATAATGATAGAAGTCGGCGTAAGTTTTAGGATTAGAAGATATGTAAAATCGGTCAGCGTGTACTTCCCGTTCCTTGATAATTGTGTTTTTATGAACATGAATAAAGCGGATTAGGCCTTTCCATTCGTTTTTTTTGATGCTTTGTTGAGCATTATAGACATTTACGGTCCAATGGGATTGTCTTCCATGGTCTTTCTCGGAAGTCTCAAAAAAGTCTAGTGGTTCTTGTTCTAGAATTACTCTTTGGATTTCATCAAAAAGACTAGGCTGATTTCGTTTGACTTGTAAGCAGTAATAGTTACCACTTTCAGTAATAGCCTCAGCTGTTTTTTTTTGGATGTGAAGGGCGTCAAAAAAAAAGAGTTAACCCTTTGGTATTCAGTTCTTTAATCAAAAAACGAACAATGTTTATTTCGCTGACTTTATCATTCTGGTATTGTTTCAAGGAATGAACTAAGCCACTCTTTTGACAGAATAAACTGACGATAGCAGTGAAGGTCTGATGACCATTCGTAGGTTGGTTAAATGTAGAACCTAAGGCTTTTCCATCACCACTTACTAATTCTCCTTCTTCTAGTGGAACATATTTGCCCGCCCATTCATTAAAGGCGGCAATTACTTGGTTTTCATCCACTCGATTTAGTATATCCGAAAATATAACGTGACTAGGAACAGGATGCTTAAGTTTCAACAATTCTGTGAATGTGACTTTATGATGCTTGGCAAACTTTGCAGTCGCTCGTCCACCAAAATGACCACATAAATTAGCCACGATTATCATGCTAAACATCTGGGGTAAGTTGGTACGTAGCCCTTGTGCACGACGTGGGTCGTCCACTTTCTCGGTTAAGATTTTTAGTAAGCTCATTTGTTTTTTCCTCTAATGTCAATGAACTGCTGCTTTTTTCAAAAAAAAACAGTAAAAAATTTGCAAAATAGAACTTAACAGCCCTGCCCTTCAAAGGGGGAATGGCAGCGTGCCTTTTATTTGCATTGAGTTTCAAAAACTTACCTCAATTTTAACTTCTACTCCTTC
>JBGCFJ010000190.1:0-32039 GCA_045106885.1 Saprospiraceae bacterium | reverse complement strand
GGTGCTGCTGGCACTATTGAGTATATCGGTGCTAACACAAGTTGGAGTAATGTTCTTCATTGTAATGGAAACTGTACCAACCCTACTGTGATTTCTGGATTAGCTGCTGGTACTTATACTGTAAAAGTCAACATGCAACTTAGTTCTGGCGGTTTCTGCTATAGACAAGAAGACGTTACTGTTTCCAATTCCTCAAGAATAGCACCTAGTAACGTCTTTGACCTTTCTGCAAATATTATCAAAAAAGCAGTACAACTAGAATGGATTGCTAGTCAAACAGACGAAACAGAAAGTTTTACTATAGAAAAATCAATAGATGGTATTCATTTTGAGCCAATAAAAGTAATTGCTGATAACTTAGAAGATTACTATTTTAAAAATCAAGATGAGAACCCTGATTTTGGTAATAATTATTACCGAATCAAACAACAATTTACTTCTGGGGAATTTCAATACTCTCCAATACGTAAAGAGGCTTTTCATTTAGACGAAAATACTATAACACTTTATCCAAATCCAGCTAAAGATGAATTATGGATAAATCTAGGAGAATTTTCTAAAGCAAGTGGAAATGTTAGTATCTACAATATGTTAGGGCAAAAAGTTACTCATAAAGTTTTAACTGATGGAGATAAACAGTTGAGATTTAATGTAGCTGATTATGAAAATGGTTTATATTATTTGACTATCGAAGCAAAGGGTAATCGTTCAATAACCAAACGTTTTGTAATAGAAAACTGGAAATAATAGACTTTTAATTTATATTTTTCTTGTAGCCCTCATTCAAAACTAGTTTTGGATGAGGGTTTGTTTTTTGTTAGAAATATTTATCCAATTTTGTTTTGAAGTAAATAATAATTTTGTTTTGAAGTAAATAATATTGTAGCTTTATGCACACATAATCCTTCCCCCCCTATAAATATCCCATCGAATTTTACCTTAGGAAATCTTAAAAACAAAATAAATGGACAAGCACAAACACAACCCATCTGGTAATTTTTTTACTATCAGTTTAATATTTTTATTTTTTGGATGGCTTCCTCTGACCAGTTATACTCAAAATTGCATCTTTGATGACCCACAAAAACAATTAGAGTATGAAGTAATGTTAGAATGGTATCTTGTTAACGAAAATTCATTTAATTCTCTTGTCACTTGGAGACAATTTGCAGAAGGAACTCTTTGTGATGTATGTGAATTGTCTTTTGTTGATTGTGATAGTTTGGGATTTGTTGTTCGATATGTTTCTACTAGAGACCAAGTTTTACCTGAAAATATAGGTGGTTTAACTAATCTGATACAATTAAATATAGCAGTTACAGGGATTTCTTCTTTACCAGAAAGTATTGGTAACTTATCAAGCTTAAAGTTCTTTTCGCTTGGAGGCAATAATCTAACCGCTTTACCAGAAAGCATTGGCAACTTAAAATCACTTAAAGCAATCAGTCTGAACAATAATCAATTATCAAGTTTGCCTAATAGTTTTGGAAATTTGACTAATTTGACAAGTGTTGATTTGGCGTCAAATAATTTGACAAGCCTTCCCGCCAATTTTAGCCAGTTGATAAATTTGACAAGCCTCAACCTTATTAGAAATAATATTATATGTTTTCCCCTAGAGATAGTGGCTTTATGTGAAACACCTGTACGGGTGCTCATGAGTAGCAACCCTATCGGCGTTCCTTTTAAACGAGAAGAAGCATTCCCTGGTAGTGGCGTTTTTATCGAGGGATATTGCAACAACCCTGAGGCTTATGTCTGTTCAGTAGAAAGTACTGCTAATTGTTCTGCCCTCACCTTTACAAGCAGTAATGGGCAAATCACTATATCAAACTTAACCCCTCAATCCAGAATAGAAATCATCGGCAAAAACACCAACTGGCAAATTGTACCTATCTGCGATGGCGATTGTTCAGAAACGCAAATAATTCCTGATTTGGAAGCAGGAGAATATATAGTAAAAGTACAGTTGTTTGGAGCAGATGGCACTTATTGTTATCGAGAAGAAAGTGTAACTGTAGCGGATGGTGTAAATGGGGCAATTACCTTATTATGTCCAGAGAATCAAAGTATCACCCCACCTGTAGGAAGTGGGTCAATTGTATTTTTTGACGACCCTACAGCTAGTACAACTTGTCCACTTGGCGGTTTAGAAATAAAACAGATAGAAGGCTTACCTTCAGGAAGTGGGTTTGGAATTGGCATCAAGACGATAAGCTATAGCGTGACGGATGCCTGTGGTAATGAAACGACTTGTTCTTTTAGAATTATTGTAGGTGAGACCCAGCCAGTAACTTTAAGAGGAATTATATTCAACGATTTAAACGGTAATGGCTTCAAAGAAAATAATGAGCCTAATCTCCCCAATGTATCTATCAGGGCAAGTAATGGTGCTACTTCGGGAACAAATTTTGATGGTGAATTTGCTTTTACAAGTGGGGCAGGAGACTACCAACTCACAATAGAAACGCCTATAGGCTTTAAACCCACCATTCAGACAGGTCAGGTCAGGGATGATATTGCTAACGATAGTGATATTGACCCACTTACTGGAATGACAGAAACGTTCTTTATGGGTTCTAGTGAAAGGATTGAAACTATAAGTGCTGGATTTGTAGCTTTGGACAATACAACTGCTAACTGTGAAGCTTTAGCATTTACAACTAATGAGGATAGAATAAATATAACAGGTTTAACTCCTCAATCCAAGGTAGAATATTTAGGTCGAAATACGGGGTATCAAGTAATAACTATTTGTGATGGGAATTGTCCAACTAATGGAGGACTAATTCCTAATTTAACAGCTGGAGAATATACCGTAAAAGTGCAATTATTTGGCGAAGATGGGTCTTACTGTTATCGAGAAGAAAAAGTGAATGTTGGAGGAGGGGGAAATACGGGTGGAAAAGCCGATTGCGATAACTTAACATTTACAAATGATAATGGGCAAATTACAGTAAGTGGATTAAATGCGATTTATAACAAGGTAGAAATAATCGGTAGGAATACAGATTACCAAGTAGTTACTATTTGTGACGGAAATTGTTCAGATACACAAGTAATTCCGAATTTGGATGCCGGGGAATACTCCGTAAAAATCAACCAAAGTGGGAGTGATGGGTCTTACTGTTATCGAGAAGAAAAAGTGAATATTGAAGGAGGTGGTAATACAGGAGAAAAAGCGAATTGTGATAATTTAACTTTTACAGGAGAAAATGGGCAAATTACAGTCGATGGGTTAACCGCTACTCAAGATAAAGTGGAAATAATAGGTAGAAATACCAATTACCAAGTAATTACTATTTGTGATGGTAATTGCTCAGAAACTCAAATAATTCCTGATTTGATGGCAGGGGAATATGCGGTAAAAGTCAATCAAAGTGGAAGTGATGGTTCTTATTGTTATCGAGAAGAAAAAATTAGCTTACAATCGACTAGTTCATCTAGAACCAGTAATAAAATTTATTTGGCTACTTATCAAAAAGCCCAAAATGTTCAATTACAATGGGCGGTTAGTAGCATTGAAGAGACGAGTTATTTTTTAATAGAGCGTTCTTTTGATGGTGCTACTTTTGAGCCTTTAACTCTATTGGCTAATGTAGCCAAAGACTATACTTTTCAATGGACGGATGAGCATCCTAAAACAGGTGAAAATCATTATCGAGTCAGGCAAATATTTTATAATAATGCCACTCTTTATTCTACTGTTCAATCTGAAGAATTCTTTTTGAAAGCACAAGAAATCACCTTATTTCCGAACCCAACAAAAGATTTACTAAATGTACATTCCCCTAGCTTGAAAGGAAAGACGGGAACGATTCAAATTTATTCTATTTTTGGTCAGCAAGTTGCCCAATATAATAACATAACTTTTGAAGAAAACCTCCAAACCATAGCCGTGAATGATTTAGAGAATGGTTTGTATTGGTTGACCTTAAAAGCAGATAATACTCGTGTTATTAGCAAACGATTTGTGGTAGAACGATTAAGGTAGGTCATTTAAAATATGCGAATCAAAGATTTTATTAATCCTTGATTCGCATAAATCAATAGTTAGTTTTCTACTACAAATTTTTTCGTAATAGTTTTTTTACCATTTTCTTCAATAGAAAGATAATATAAACCATTATTTAAAATACTAATATCAAATCTAGCTTTTATATCAGAAGTATTCAACTTTTTCTGAATCATTTTCTGCCCAACTAGATTGTATATACTAATGTTTATTAATTCGTTCGGATTAGAAGTACGTTCCAAGTTTAAAAACAATGTTCCTCTAGCTGGATTGGGGTACAGAAGTATAGAAGATTCATCTAAGTAACTAGTATTTATAGCAGATTTAGTTGGTTCTTTAGGAACAATATTTTCAACTTCTGTTAATTGATTAATATCACTAGAGATTATACGATTGCTTCCCCCCACAACAGTAATGGTAACTTCTTTGTAGCAATAAGTGCTATTGCTACCATATACATTCATCTTAACTTGGTATGAGCCACCAACCGTTAGATTTGGAATGACTTGGGTATCACTACAATCGCCATTACAGACAGGTATAATTTGCCAGTTTGCCGCTTGCCCAGAGAGGTCAATTTGTTCACTTGTAGCAGTTAAGCCAGTAATAATTATTTGTCCATTACTACTAGTAACGTCAATGGCATCACAGTCAGCTACTCCATTACCACCACCGCCAGTAGGCGTTCCTGCACAAGAGCAGTCTGCTTGCAATACATCATTATTAGTATTGGCATTTCCATCATCGCAAGCACTTCCTACTGCACCAATGGCGGGGTCGCCATCATCACAATCATCATCGAAGCAAACTCCGTCACTATCACCGTCAGTACATCCACCACCGCCTACAACAGTAATGGTAACTTCTTTATAGCAGTAGGTATTATTACTACCAAATACATTCATCTTGACTTGGTAAGAACCACCAACCGTTAGATTTGGAATGACTTGGGTATCATTACAATCGCCATTACAGACAGGCACAATTTGCCAGTTTGCCGCTTGCCCAGAGAGGTCAATTTGTTCGCTAGTAGCAGTTAAACCAGTAATAATTATTTGTCCATTACTACTAGTAACGCTAATGGCATCACAGTCAGCTATTCCATTACCACCACCGCCAGTAGGCGTTCCTGCACAAGAGCAGTCCGCTTGCAGCACATCATTATTGGTATTGGCATTTCCATCATCGCAAGCACTTCCTGCTCCTCCAATGGTGGGGTCGCCATCATCACAATCATCATCGAAACAAACTCCGTCATTATCACCGTCAGTACAGTTACCTACGGTTACTGTAATTCTATCAATTAGGGTAGAAAAATTTTTATTCACATTATTATTTAATTCGCTATCACTATCATCTTTAACTGTTAATTGAAGTATGTAAGTACCAGAACTATTAAAGCTAGCATTTGTTGAAAGACTTTGAGGGTTAGTAAAGGTTACTGAACCAGGTCCACTTATTTGTGACCAGTTATATGTAGTAATTAAATTAATATTATTACCTAATTCAGCCTGACCTTCTACTATTCCTGTTAAAGATGCTTGCGAACCAGTAGAAACTGTTAGGTCATTGCCTGCATCTATATGATAGCCTTTACCTTGTTTAAATGGATTACCTATGTTGGAAGTGTTAAAATACCTTCGAATAAAGGGTAACCTAGTATTAATAAATTCTTGATGAGTATGTCCTTTTTCTATAGCATGAGTTAATATTTTTAGGTTACTAAACTGATTAAAAGCAGAAAATGAGCCAGCAGCAGGACAAGTTAAATCTTCATAGCTGATATAAAATCTACATGGACTATTATATCTTCTTGCAAAATAGGCAGCATCATAGTATTTTACGCTATTTTCTTGTTGTGCTGTCCAACCTGATTGTAAATATTTTGGGAAACCAGATGCTTTATCATATTTTATCCCTAGATTCTGACAAGATATAGGGTTACTAGAAAGTAATAATTTTACTCGGTCGTCAATACCAGCTACCATAATTGCTAGTCCCCCTCCTTGACTTTCGCCCATTACACCAATTTTATTTACATCGCAGTCTGGTCGAGAAGTAAGATAATCAATACTTCGCACCCCAGCTAAAATAGCTTGTCTATAATAAAAAGTATTAGGGTCATTTATATCATTTGGTTGATATGCGTTTGGGTCTATACTAGGTGGTGCAGCATTATGTATAGAAATACTCAAATGCAATACTCCTGCTCTACCTGCTACTATTCCGTCATTAGGACCTGATGGACCAGAACCAAATGCAGGAAAAGAAACCATTGCAGGAAAAGGACCGCTTGCGTTTTTTGGGACAGATAAATAACCATAAACACGTCTTCCATCTATATGCCCTAAGCTAACATTGTAAATAGTGGCTTCATTATTTTCACTATTATAAGTAACAATAGGTGCCATATCTATTCCTGCTAATTCATTTTTAGCATTTGTCCAAAACTGGTCAAAACTTATTCCTGTTGGTTCTTCCTCAAAAGGTTGTATTTCAAAAGGAGAAAAAGCAGCAGCAGCAGTCAAATTTATATTTTGATTAATTCTACATAATACTACCCCCGCTTCAGTTGCTTGATGAGAGATTTGCTGAGGAATATTCGCCTGTAAGTTGAGTGTTCCACTAGCAATAATAGTAGATGGAATTGGATTTTCATTGAAGCCTGTTCCATCATAAAATAGTTCATAACTGACCTGTCCACCTGTTGTAGAACTTACATTAAATTTGGCTGTTTCTCCAGTCTGATAAGTTGCATTAGGCTCGGCAGTAGAAATAGTAATTTGGGCAGTTGAAAATACAGGCAAACAGCCTAAAAATATTGTTATACTAAAAAGTATTTTTATAAAGGGGGTATTAAATTTCATTTTAACTTGATTTGTTAAAACCTCTAATGAAATAGAGGTTAATTTTAGAGATTAAACGAATAGGTGTTAGCTGCGAATTTTTATAGATTTTGAATTATCGCAATAATTATCCATTGAACAGCTAGATGTTATCTGCATCTATTTCAGTAAACGTGTTAAAAAGGCATAACAATTCTAGTCGATTTATAGTGTCATACTACAAATAGCCAAGTCTGTTATTTCCAACATTTTTTGTAAATAGAAATGAATGTTAATAAATAAGGAATGAATTTTTCATATTGTATCGGTTTTTGGTTTAATAATAAAAAATTAACCTTCTCTCCGTTTGGTTACGGTTTAAGCTTCAGATAATTTCGCTTATGGAATTGGAATCCCTAAGCTTGATTCAGTAATTTCTTAATAGATAGGATAGGTAAGAAATATTTTAGCTTTGTAGAGTGATTCTCTTTTAAAAACTGTGTGTCGAGAGATTTCATGATTTTATCGGTAATTGAGTGTTCTAAATGATTTTAGTAACAATGCAAATTTATATTAAATATAATTCATATACAAATTTTTAATATCATATTTTAATATATGAGTTGTCTTGATGCCGTATAGGAAAAGTAATTTCCGAGTAGAGTTCTATCGGTACTTGGTTAGTTTGCTTCAAGGTGATTTATTTTTGTTTAAGTTTCTGATTGACCTTCTAAGATAATTTATTTCTAAAATGAGTGGAATTGTGAAGTAGAAATATTATCCTTATTTATCTTTTTCCGAAACTACTAGGTAGAATATGAAAAGTGAGTTTGTGTAATTATTAAATTCCGTGTAAAAAATTGACTTTTCGGTAGTTTTGCGTACCTTGGTTTTCATATTTCACATGTGTAATCTGAAAAATGAGACCAAAAGAACTTTTTGATATAAAAACAGGGGAGAGAAAGTATCTGAATGAAGAAGAGCGTAAAGCTTTTTTAGACGCAACGGCTTATGAAGAAAGAGATATAAAATTCTTTAGTCGTTTTCTTTATTATACAGGAGCAAGAACTAACGAAGCTCTTTCTATTACGCCCATGAGTTTAGATTTTAACGATAAAGGGGTTATTATTCGCACCCTTAAACAAGGGAAGGATAAAGACGGTAAGGAGAAGAACCGTTATCGTTTTATTGAACTTCCAGATGCTTTTTTAGAAAACTTTAGTGATAATTATCAGCTTAAGAAAAATCAATCCATTCAAAAAAATAAGGATTTGAAGATTTGGAATTTTACCGATAGAACAGGGCATAACTATGTTAAAAAAGTAATGGCTAAAGCCGAGATTACAGGAAAGAAAGCTTGCCCTAGAGGTTTGCGTCATGCTTTAGGTGTCGCTCTGGTACTTAACCGTGTTCCGCTTCCCCGTGTAAAGGAATGGCTTGGTCATGCAGATATTAAAAACACAGAGATTTATACTTATGTCATGGGGAATGAACGTAGAGAAATGATGGCTAGGATTTGGTAAAATGTTTTTGCTGTTTAAAATAAAAAGAGAAACTACACATGGAAGAACAAAATAAATTAGTCGTTTTTGAATCTAAAGAAATTCGTAGGATTTGGCATAATGAAGAATGGTGGTTTTCTATTCTTGATATTGTTGAAGCACTTACTGATACGGCAGACCCTTCACAATACTTTAAAAGGATGCGACAGCGTGACGAAGCTTTAAAATCCTACGTAGGTACAAATTGTACCCACGTAGCTTTGGAAGGTAAAACAGGTAAGAAACGCCAAACGACCATAGGTAATACCGAGCATATTTTTCGTATTATTCAATCTATTCCATCACGAAAGGCAGAACCATTTAAACAATGGTTAGCAAAGATTGGATATGAACGAGTACAGGAAATTGAAAATCCAGAATTAGCTGCAGAGAGAGCCAGAGGATATTATAGGGATTTAGGTTATAGTGAAGATTGGATAGCAAAGCGAATGCAGTCTATTGAAATCAGAGGGCAATTAACGGACGAGTGGAAAGGTAGGGATGTAAAGGAGGGTTTAGAGTATGCTATATTAACGGCTGAAATATCGAGGGCGACCTTTGGAAAAACGCCATCAGAATATAAAAAGCATAAAGGCTTAAAACGTGAAAACTTGCGTGACCACATGACAAACCTTGAGTTAATTTTTACAATGCTTGGAGAGGAAACCGTAAAAAATGAAACTAGGGAAGTAGATGCACATGGATTTGAGCAGAATAAAAAAGTAGCTAGAAAGGGAGGACAAGCTACAGGTAAAGCTTTAAAGACCTATGAAGAAGAAACAGGGCAAAAAGTAGTAACTAATAAGAATTTCTTACACCAAGTTTCCGAAGCGAAGAAAGCCAATAAATTGAAAAAGCAAGAGCAAAAAAAACTGGAGGGGAAAAAGAAGAAAGATAAAAAACAATAGATTCATGAAATGCTAAGTGTGACATGGAAAAAGTCATAATTAGATAAAAATCTAATTTTTTTTGAAAATTATTTTAAAAAAATAACTCAACTTTATTTTTTAAATAGCTGAAAATCAATATTTTATAATTTGAACCATCACCGGAAATTCCCCAGGCATTTCCCTGAAGAGAGTTTTTAAAAGTGTGACATCAATATTTCGTGTTCTACAACCCTGTTTAATATCACCTTTACAGATAATATTTCTTTTTTAGTTGGTCAGCTTCACCTTCTAGTTTAGCCTTTTTGGATTCCATTTTAGTAATTTCAGCAAAATGATTAGGGTGTAATTCTCGAAGCTTAATATTAGTATATAGCCTTATCTGAAAAGATTTTTCATATTGTGTTTCTATTGGTAAAGAAAATATATTACTTCCATCGCTTGATATAATATGCTGTTTCATAAAGTCGCCTAATCCAGAGATAGAATCATTATAAGCCCTTTCTAGTAGTTCTCTATTATTTATTAATTCCTTAATTGTAGTAGCTTCTAGTGATTTCCTTTTTTTGTCTAATGCTTCTATGTTTTTAGTTATTGTTTGATATTGCTTTTTAGCTTTGCTAAGTTCATTAGCATATACTTTCTCCTTTTGTTTTTTGAGATTAGTACTATTAGTCCAATCCTCTTTTAATGCCTGTACAAGAAATCCAGCACTATTATTATTTGCTTGGGCAGATGATGAATTTTTAAGCAGTTCTAATTTTTCTAAATAGTAATTTTCTAAAGTATCACAGCGTTTTATAATTTCTTTTCTTTTGTTATTATCTTGGATAATCTCAAAACCCTTAGCTAAATATTTAGCAATATTTTGTTCACTTATTCCAAGCTTATTAAGCACTTCTATTAATTTTTCAGAAAATGCAGGTTTTTCTTCTATATTTTTATTCTCTATTTCTACAGCATCTTCTAAAAAACTAAGTTGAGTTGATTTTTTATTTTCGGGTTTATTACCAAATATTATAAATTCAATATCAGTAACTTTTCTGCCTGTTTTTATTTCATTAAATACAAAAGCTAAGTCAGTATGCTTTTTAACATCTTTTTGGGCTTGTAATATTACATACCGTTTAAAATCTCCATAGAGTTTATAGTTAGACCCAACTTTTTTTTGTAAATTAGCAACTTCAAATGACCTTTTTCCTATTCTACGATATTGGTGTAAAAGTTCATATACTCGTATTGAGTAGCTACTGCGGAGGTTTGGAATATATCTAAGAGGGTAGCTAGTATAATTTCTTTTTAACTCTAAGAGATAAGGCTTTAATAAACCAGAAACTTCAAAGGTAACAGTTCCTTTTTCTGGAGATATTTTATAGCTAGAAATTAAATAGCCAACTAAATATTCTCCATTAGGTTCTTTGATTTCAATAGGTTGCTTATTTAGTTTTTGAGTGGTTTCTTTTAATCTATCATAAAATGAACCCCATTTTATATTAGAATTCATACCTAGATATTGCTTTAAGGCATCTAAGCTAATAGTATAGGTTCGTAAATCTCTATCATTCGGACTTATAAGAGAAAAGATAAGTCTTGCAATTTTATGAGCTTGTGCTGTTAATTCTGTAGAGTAATTCGCTTCTACAAGGTCATTAGATTGTGAAATAATAAAACGTTCTTTATTATCAATAGGGGTAAGTTCTGTTTTGCTCATAATGAATCTTTTTTACAAAAATAACAATTATGAGGTTAATTGTCAATGACTCATAGTTCGACCACAAAATCTCATAGTTAATCTCGTAACAAGTTGATTTACAATGCCTTACGAAGGCAGAAAACAAGATAAAACAGTTAAAACAAGTAAAAACAATAATAAGACACTTCGACCACAAAATCTCATAGTTCGACCATAAAAGGTCATAATTAGCTGATTTTCAGAAAAATTAAAAAGTTCGCTATCGCTCAAAAGGTAAAAATCCTAACGGATTTTAGATATTTAACCGATTTTTTGCTGTTTAAAATAAAAATACTAAACGTGATTTCATAAATTTCTGATTAGAAAAAAAAACAATCAGAAATATTTTTGATTTTAAAGAAAGAAACTGCATTTTTCGACAGAAATGAAGTAAATACGGGAATTAGAAATAATTATAATTAAATAAATTTCTGATTAGAAAAAAATAACATAAAATACCTTTCTTACACTTGATAAGGAGGATTATTTATAACAATTTGTTTTGATTATTGGAGAGGTGATTAATGAACTATAATCAATTTAGTGAAAGTGTCTTTTCGATAGTGCGTAATACCCTACTATCAATCTTGCTAATTTCTTCTGGAAGTAATTTTGTCTCAAAATGATTGAGTGGATTATTAAAACCATTATATACCAGCCAAGCGTTTAAATCTGTCTTTAACTGCAAAGCTTCTTTTTCTGCAATTAACTTAGCTGGTTCTATCATCTTTCTAGGATATTTGATACTTGGTGATGCTTTGACCGCATGAATAATTTTAATTAGTTCATCAGGAGTCACTACCCTATCCGATAATCTTTTAAATTGCTCCAGCTTTACCTCCACATTTTCCAACTTCTTATAAATTGGCTGGAGGTCAATCATTCCTGCTTTTTTAGAATGCTTCACACTAACAGTAAAATCTTCTGTAAATGCCATTAAGCCATTTTCACAGATTAGTCTATTATATCCCATTCCTACAGTTTGCTTTACTGTACCATCATAAGAGTTTCTAATTTCAACCGTTGGACAAATATCATCACCTTTGATAATGCTATGTATATCACCATCAACGATGAACCTAACATAAAATCTTCTATCATCAAAAGAATCTATTTCCGTTTTAAATCCACGTTCCCCAAATATCGACCTCATTTTGTCATAAATAGGAAGAATGATTTTTCGATTATGTACTAACTCATAAGAGCCACCACAAAGTTGAACTACTTTATCTTTTTGAGGTAGGTAAACACAATGACTTAAATTGCTTGCAAATTCTTTACCTCCAAAAAAATCACTTGTTTCTTTTACTTCCGCAGAAAATAAAATATCATTTAGTTCATCATGGCTTACTAAATTTTCATTTTTCATAAAAGACTGATTTAGGACGATTAGAAAATATCGTAACAGTCGCAAGGTATGAAATAATTTAGATTACGCAAAATTCTAATTAGAAATATTTTAAATTGTATTTATTAGCTATTCCCTACCCTATCAAGCTTTTCAAGAATGTTTATTTCTAAATATTCTTAAATTTCTAAAGAAATTTTTATCTTTGATTAAAATAATAATTCATGGGAAAAAATACACAAAAAGAAAAAGGTCAATATGTGACCGCAGGAACTCACTTATCTAAAGAAGAAATGGATTTAATTAAAGCAATGGCTGAGGAAAAAGAATGGTCTGTATCTAAAATTATTAGAAAAGCAGTTAGAAAATATTTTGATTTAGATAAATAACCAATTTAACGAAAACAAATAGGGAGGTTTTACAAGGCTTAAAAAGGGTTAAACGGTGCATTTAGTTTGGCGACTATCACCGAATAACCCCATTGTTAAATACATAACGCTCAAAATTATGAAAAAATCAGTTCTTGAAAGTGCTTACTACCAAGAATGGGCTTTCGTTCAAGGAAGAAAGTTCTTACTTTCAATTCTCGCTTTAGGTTCAGTCCTAGTTACTCACAAAATTGGTTCTTACATAGGAAACCTAATTTTTCCAAATTTATTTATTCCGCAGTTAGTTATTCAAATATTATTTGTGGCTCTTGGGTGGGCTTCTATTGATTGGGTTCTAGCTAATGCTTTATCATCAGCTTCAAATGTTGATGATGTAGCAGGAAGTAAACGCCCAGTTTGGGTTTTTGCCATTGCCGCTTTAACCTCTACCCTACTTCTTTCAATCTCTTCAAATTATTTTATTAGTGGTGAGTTAGCAGGAAAAACTCATTTAACAGCTTTTAATTCACAAGTCAGCCGTGCAATGGTTCAAGATAGTGTTTTAAAGAGTAAAGCTTTTAATTCATTAGAAAATGCTACGTCAGACCAAAATAAGCTCCATACGGATGCTTTAACAGAAAAAGATAGACTTATCAACCAAGCAGTAAAAAAAGGCTCTACAAGCTGGAAAAGCGATTATAAACGGCATAAGAATAATCCAAATGGTTTTTTCTGGAAATGCAGACGTTGCCCACAATCATATAAAGATTATCGGCAATCAATTTTAGATGCTACCGAAGCAGGAGATAAATTAGTTCATGAAGCTAAGAACCATAAGAAGTTTATTCAATCTTCCCTCTCTCCTACCCTATCTTATAATCTTTCAACTGATTCTTTATTACTCGCAGTAAAAGATAATACCCTAAAATTAGAAGCTGAACGTAAAGACAAAGAAGCACAGTTAAATATTATTTTACTGGTTATGACTTTGAGTTGTGGAATCCTTGCTTTGATACTTACCTATGTTTTAAAAGAGCATCGAAAAAAATATGGTCAACAAGTAATTGAAAATAATGTTAAACTTTTAATGTTGATTTTTGATATGGTTCAACGATTTGGTAATGGTTTAGCAGATATACTTTACACGGTTACGGTACAGCCGTTTAACTATTTCCAACGCAAAGGTTGGATTAAACGTTATCAGTTAACGGATAGCCGTTCTAACCGTTATACGGATAATTACACGAATAACCCCACGTTTAATGGCTACAACGCTACCGTGACGGATAAGCCGTTATCCGTTGAACGTTTATGTCAGAATTGCCAAACGGATATTTCACATAAAAGAAGTGATGCTAAATTTTGCTCTGATAGTTGTCGATTGGAGCATCATAATTTTATTCCAAATAAGAAGATTTTAGAAAAATCGTAACGATTAATAGTAATGTTTAGTTACTAAAGTTACTAAGTAACTAAATATTACTATTTAGTTTTAAAATGAATAGTATCTAATATAAATATTTGATAAACAATAGTTACAATAGAGTTACAGAATAATTAAAAGTTACTTTGTAACTCTAATAACTTTAGTATATATTTGTTACTAAGTAATATTTATGCTGTAATTAATCATCGAATTTTAATATAAAATCGCTTTAAATGACTAGAGTTATTTCCATTGCAAATAATAAGGGAGGGGTTGGTAAAACCACATCAGTACAAAATCTAGGGGCAGGGTTGAATAAATTAGGTTATTCGGTCTTACTTATTGATTTAGACCCCCAAGCCAATTTAACGGAATCATTCGGACATAATAGGGTAGGGGAGAGTATATATGATGTTTTAAAGGGAACTGAAAAACTACCAGCCGTTAAAATAGGTGACGAATTCTTTTTAATTCCTTCCAATCTTGACCTTTCAGTAGCAGAAATAGAATTTAGTACCCGTACAGCTAGAGAGAGTATTTTACAGAGAAATCTTATTGATAAAGTCAAAGGCGACTTTGATTATATTTTAATAGATTGCCCTCCTTCTCTTGGACTACTTACACTAAATGCTTTAGTTGCTTCTGATGAAATTTTGATTCCCATTGATGCAGGATTCTTTTCAATGAAGGGAATAGATAAGTTTCTTTATATCGTAGAAGATATTAAAAAGAACAAGCTGAATCCAGCGTTAAAAGTTTCTGGTGTATTTGTTACTATGTATGAAAATGTGATATTGAAAAAGGATATAATCTCTACAATAGAGGAGAACTTTAATCAGAAAGTATTTTCTACTAAAATTAGAAAGAATATAGCCTTATCAGAAGCACAATCAACAGGACAGGATATATTTTCTTATTCTCCAAATAGTAATGGTGCTAAAGATTATATAGCTCTTGTTAAAGAAATATTTAATTTAGAAAATCAAAAAGCGGTAGCGTAATTATGGCAAAGAAAAACTTTAAAGGTAATTTAGGAGGTAGAGAGTATCTTAATGTTATCAATACAGGTAAAGACGAAAAGGAAGAAGATAAGAAAGAGAAGCCAGTAAAAGATAAATCAGCTAAACCTAATTATAAACCACATACTCTAAAAATAAGGGAAGATATTTGGACAGCTTCACAAGCTCTGGCTTGGTGGGAACGTGGAAGTTTTCAAGGTTTCTTTACTAAAGTTCTTGAATCTCATATAGAATCTTTAGACCCCAGAGAATTGAATGATATTATTGAAAAATATAACAAACATAAAAACAAGTAACGTTTAGTTACTAAAGTTACAAAGTAACTCTTTATTACTGTATAATATGAATAGCGAACAGGCAAAGCAACTTTCAATACCTGATTTAATGGGAATGTGGGGGTATGAGCCAGTTAAGATTTTAAAGAATGGTAATTCCCTTTGGTACACATCGCCTTTTAGAAAAGAAAAAGACCCAAGTTTTGTAACGACTTATACAGGTGGTAAGTGCAAATGGATATGGAAGGATTTTGGGGATAGTGGAGGAACGATAATAGATTTAGTTGAGCGATACCAAAGTTTAGGTATATCAGCATCCCTTGCCTACCTAGAACGGATGTTTGGAAAACAGACAAGCAAGAATAATAGGGTAGGGGATAGGCAAACTTCTCTTTTTTCTTTTAAACAGCAAAGCAATTTGTCGGCAAAGCCGACCGACCAAAATTTTTCATCACAGGAGTTAGAGTTAAAATTATTAAATGTTAAGCCTGTTACTAGCCCTATAATATTTTCTTACCTCACTAAAGAACGCTGTATTGATAGAAAATTAATTGATAAATATTTAGTTGAAGTTTCTTATGATAATCTAGCCATGAAGAAACGCTTTTTTGCTTTTGGCATTAAAAACGATTCAGAAGGTTACGAAATTCGTTCTGCTTCTGATAAGTATAAATTCAAATCTTCCCTTAATGCAAAAGATATTACTACTATTAAAGGCACAGGAGCAAAACCTACTAAGATTAATATATTTGAAGGAATGACTGATTTTTTAAGCCTTCTTACATGGTTTAAGCGTGATATTTTACCAAGTACTTCTATTATAATGAACTCCACTAATGCCAATTTAGATAAAACTATTTCAGCCCTTAAAATGGGAAATTACAATAAGATAAACACCTTCTTTGATAATGATAGCACAGGGATTAAAACCTTTGAAGCAATTAAGGCAGAATTTCCAGATAATACATTTTCACAGAGTAGTTTATTTGCCTCTCATACTGATTTTAATGATATGCTTAAAGCTAATTGCTTAAAGATTAAAGGACGCTAAAATCTAATCTAGTACCCTTTGTTTTTATTTTTTGCTACTGCATCTTCCCCTATTTTCTGTAATTATTTGTCGTATCAATATGGCTGATAGTTTTCCTTTATTAGATTAAAATTCCCCTTCTTTTTTAGTATTTCCCATAAATATGCTAAGAAAAAAAATGGCTTTCCAAAGGAATCCTTCCCTTTTATTTTCTTGCATTCGCTTTACTCATTTGCATATTTACTATTGGAAACACCTTTTAATTAGGGGTTGTAAATTTTATAAATCTAAATAGGAGAAAAGACTATGGCAATTAATAACACAATAGAATTAACTGGAAATATGGGAGCAGAACCCCGTTTTATAACAACAGAAGGTTCAAATTTCGCATCTTTTACCCTTTATACAACAGATAGCTATAAAGATGAAGAATCAGGCGAATGGAAAAATAAAGAATCTCTTTACCATAATATAATCGTTTTCAATCCAACTATTATAGAAGTTCTAAAAGGTTTAAATACCAAGGCTAGACTTAAAGTAATTGGCTCAATATCTTACCGTGAATTTAAGATAATAGGTGATGATGGAAATGAATTTACTAAAAGAGAAGCATCTATAGTCGCTAAGAAAATAGAACAAGCACCTTTGGTAAAGAAAAATACCGATTAAACCCCATAGGAAAGCGGTCTTTTGACCGTCTTTCCTTCAAATATATAGTGAGGATTCTATAGTTAAAGCCCCCAAAGAGCAAGAGGAACGTATTTTGGCTCACGTTAGCAGTAACCAACCTTATTCAAAGTATCAGGCAGAAAAGTACCCTCCAAATACTTTTCCTATCCATCTACATCTTATTTTTAGCAAAAGTAATAGTCATATAGCCGAAGAAGTAAAAAAGCTTACTAGTGAGCTTCCTAAAGATAATTTCCGTTACCAAAAGAAGGTCAATAAATATGCAGGAATTTCTATCAATATTTATTTTAAAGATGCAGATACAATGCGTCCAGTCCTACAAGGCTTAAAGAATAAAGACTTATATGCAGATAGAGCAATAGGTAAAGATGAAGTCGTTTATCCATATCAATTATTGAGTAAAGCAAAAGAGATACTAAAAGGGCAGGGGAGAGGTCTATGATTTAACCCTGAAAAGGTACTCTTTTAGGATGGTTGTCTGATTTGATTTTACCACAAAATTCCCCTGTTCATGTAAAGAAAAATGAACTAAAGTTTTGCCAGACTTCATTAATTTATTGCTTGACATCAGGGAAATTTATTAAAAATTAAATAGCTAGCGACACTTTATTAGAAAGCACTTTTCCTGCATTTTGTAGCATTTCTGTTTTAGGCATTATCTTATTAAATGTTTCATCATAGAGTGTAATATCTTGTAACGATTCATTTAAGATTTTTCTGAAAGCATCTTTATTTTTAAATACACAATCTAAGCAACGAATAGGGGCGGTGTCGTCATCCGAAAAACCTACAATATAACCTTGTTCTTTTGGTAGGTTGCTAAATGCTTCTTGTGCATTTAAAGCAAATTCTTTTCCTGTATTATCATTTAAAAAAATGATTTCCCAAGCAATGGGATAGTTTTCTGATTGTTTAAAATCTTTTGCTAAAGCACTATCATAAATAACAGTTTGTCCTTGTATCGTTTTGGTACTATTCACTTTGTCCTCCTAGTTTATCTTATTCCTATCATACCATCAGGAAATTGGCAAGGAGTAAAGACTAGTATTGCCCAAAGACTTTTCTTCCTATTATTTTTTCATTCTGTAATTATTTGGCTAATAACCTTCCTTTCTATTAGGCTAAAATTCCCCCTCTTTTTTAGTATTTTTCATAAATACGCTAAGAAAAAAACGGTTTTCCATCAATGGAATCCTTCCGTTTTATTTCTTACACTCGCTTGCTCCTTTGCCTATTTATTCTTGAAATACTTTTTAGAGGGTTCGTGAATTTTATAAACCTAATAAGAGAAATGAAAATGATTAATACACAAAAATTGATACATGATTTAGCACAATTCTCAGGAACAGAAAATTGGTATAGGAATCCCTTATTTCCAAAATATCTATACACAGATGGGGTTAAATATTTAGCGGAACAAGCTAGTTGCTATTGGCTAATAGATTACATCTTTAGCAATCAAATAGATGCTAAAATAAGAAGTGAGGAATTTCAAACATGGAAAATAATTACTAAAGATAATCAAGCAACAATTATAGTTGAAGATGGAAACCATAATATCGTTAAGCAATTCAAATTAGAATTTACAGATTTCCGATTAAAGGAATTTACCCTTTGGTTTACAAATAGCACGTTGCTTTTGCCAAGTGAATATTAATAGGGAGGTCAAAATGTCAAATAATTTATACTATGGCTATACAAAATCCGTACATGAATTAGCAGAAAAATATATCCAAAGAGATATTTTAAGCAATTGTACAAGCCTTGTTAATCATTTAATAACATCTAATATACTTGAAATAAAACCCAATAATGAATTTACCAATGCTCATATTCATAATTTATACGAGTCTGCAAGAATGGTTATTGAATCTTATTATGACCCCGAAAATCTACTCAATAATTACGAGTTGAGTTCATTAACCGATATAGAAAATTTACATGATGAATTATGGGAAGTGGATAATCCAACAGCAAAGCAATCTTCTTTAATGGATTGTTTAAAGGAACTTATCAAACAAATAGAAGAGCCAGACTTACAAGAAATATTTGAATGGTACGAAATCACTAAATGGTTGGCAGAAAAACTAATTGAAAAAGGCGAACCTATTTTAGAAAATGATTATGGCTTTTATTGGGGTAGAACCTGTACTGGTCAATCTATCATTCTTGATGGTACAGTACAGCAAGTTGCCAAAGACTATATTTAACTAAAGGAGATATAAATGACTACGACAATAATAAACGAAAAATTATTAAAAGAAGATATTATTTCTACTCTAATCGACCATTCTGATTACAGCAAAAAACGAGCAGAGGAATTTGCGAATAAGTATTTGTATGAAATTATAGACAAAATGTATGATGCAGAAACGGAATATATGGAGGAAATAATAAATAGGAAAGATTGCTATAAATCTTGAATTACTTAATCTTTTCTTAACCATTCTATGCTAGACTTTTAGCCGACACAATATTTTTTAATTACACATAGCTTTCATTTTCAGCGGTATTTACCTTTTTGAAAAGCAAGAAAGCTATGTTTCTAAATCTAAGAAAATGGCTAAAGGACAATTGCCAAAAGAACAGTTATTAGTTGCATTAAAACAATTTACGGGAACGACCCAATGGTACAAACACCCTTTGTTTTCAAAGTTTGTGTACACCGATGGGGTTAGGTTTCTAGCGATTAATGCAGGAGCATATTGGTTATTAGAATTCATTTTGAGTAATCAGACGTTACCAAAAATAAAGGCAGAAGGTTTTCAAGTATGGAAAATTAAAGTTGCTGATAGTAAAGCAATAATTGATGTAGAGGAAGGAAATGATAAAGTGATTAAATCCTTTAAGGTTTCTTACACAGATTTTCCATTAGAAAACTTTACGTTATGGTTTATTGACGGAGCGTTGCTTTTACCGAGTGAGTATTAATTAACGGTTATGGACGGGTAGGGCTTTTTAAGCCCTACCTTTCCTATTATTCCTTTTCCTCAATTTTAATACTGGTCACTTCTGGTTCACCGTCTTTAGTTTGAATAAAAGAGTTATCGGGTTCTTTAATCCAGACTAATCTATGTTCAGCAATATAATCTAAAATGGATTCTAAATTTTTACCCTCAATGGTTATGGATAGGGTAGGGGTGGAGAAAGTTAAAATATCCGAAGGTTTAAATCTGACAGGTGACTGTAATTCATGATATTGTATAACGAGCTGTTCTCCATCTTGCAAAATTAGCTTTAGGGCTAAAGATAAGACTGCATCACCTGCTTTTGTTTTGGTAATACCATAAAATTGAAAATCTTTAGAATCTCTAATTTTCCCTTCAAGTGCTTGATTTGATGAAAGTTGATTTACGAAATTCTTTTTAGAATGACTATCCTGTTTTATTAATCTACCTATTGGCTTTAAGCCTTTTTTATCTTCCTTTGACGACATGAGTTTTAGTTTGAACTGGTTTAGGTTTAGGCTTAAAGCTAATCATTTCTTTACTTTTCTTCCATGCTCCTGATACTTTAGACGCACCCGTTTTATAGATATTGTTTATTTTTTTCAAGAGTTGTTTTTTATTATTTACATTATCTTGAGTTTTATTAGCAATTTCAGTAGCGGTTATTCTTTGGCTAGAGCGTTGGACAGCCCTCATTAAATGGTCTTTATCATCAGTATGAATTGAAATTTCAAATTTACCCCTCGATGCTGATACATAAAATTGTTCTTTGTTACTAGCCTTTCCAGATGCAGAAGTTTGTAGCATAATGACACGATTAACTGATTTACCTTGGGAAGCTTGAGAGGTAGTATAATAGCCATGTGTTAGATGCCCAAAGTCTTTTCCTAATTTGACGCTTTTCCTGCCCGTAGAAGCCATTATATTTCCTTCCTTATCAAATCCCTTAATATTTAATATGTTACCGTTATTGAGCCGTTTCTTGCCCAAATCAAAGCCATTTTGGGTTATTCTAATTTTATCTCCTTTGGCTAGTTTGATTTCTTCTTTTTCATAGAGGGAGAATTTAGAAGTATTATTATCAATAGGTAAAATCAAAGCTTTTGATTTTTCATCATCCTTTCCTTCTTTTTTATTTTCAACAGCAGAACCTTTTTTTGCTCCCAATTCGCTGATTAAGATATTGCCCTTATCATCTTTACCAAGCACATCATATTTAGCCCCACGCTTAAACCCACCTTTAATATTCTGATGGAACTGAATTATATTACCTTCTTGATAATTAGCCGTATCACTTTTTTGAGCATCGGTTAAGGATAGATTTTTTTGAACAGTAAAACTCATTTCTCTTTTATCGAGTATTCCTGCATCTTTTAGATTTTCTCTAACGATATTGGTAACGGCTTTTCCTTGGGCGTGAGTAGTGGCAACAATTAAGGTTTCTTCTTTTGCTTTAGTAGCTTTAGTATATTCACTAGCAACATTGGATTTAATAATTTCAAAATCATCAGCTTCTTTAATTGCTCCCATTTTATCCAACTGTTTATACCCTTCTACTACTTTACCATCAGAGATAGATTTTACAGCAGACTTATAATCCTCTTTTTTTTGTCGTTGAATCTTAGAAATAATTGCGGGCTTGACCCCACCATATTTTTGAATAATTCTAAAGGCATCACCACGTTCAACAGAATTATGTTGCTTAACATCACCAGTAAGTAAAATCCGAGCATTTTGTTTTTTAGCAATATCAATAATTCCATTCATGGTTTTATTGCCGACCATTCCTGCTTCATCAATCCATAAGACCCCATTTTTTAATTTATCCTGCAATTGTGAATTTTGTAAAAGGTCAGCAATGGTCGTAGCATCTTCAAAACCTTCTTCTCTTTGTACTTGTCTGGATGCCGCAGAGGATGGAGCAAAAGCAGAAAATGAAACGCCTTTTTCTTTCATGCCCTCCGCTACTTCTTTAATCGACCATGTTTTACCTGTTCCTGCTCCCCCCGTAATAGCAATGATAAAATCCTTAGAAGAAAGGGCATGATTGACCGCCCCTAATTGTTCTTTAGTTAGCTTATCATTTTTAGCCTGGTACTTAGGATTAATTGGCTCAAATTGTCCTTTGCCTTTTCTGGCTGAAGCCGTTAATTTTTTTTCTTCAGCTAAAGCATTTTTCGTAGTGATAATTTTATCTTTTGTCCGCTTATCTGTTTTAGAAAGGACATCTTTTCTTTGGTCATATTCAGCTTTAATTTTATCAGGGGCAACTTGTCCAATCCCTCTTTTAAAAGCTTCTCCTAAAAGTCGTTTTTCTGAAATTACAGATTGTCTTTCTAGGTGATGGGAGAGGGCATATTCTATTGCTTGTTTTGCATCAAGATTTTTATCTTGATGCCCATTATTTGAATTAGAATTTTTAGCCGAAAATATTTTTTCTTTTTCTTCATTAGTTAGTCTTTCATTCCACCTATTTTTAATCTCACTAGCTGGTAGATTTTCGGTTTTTCTAGCTCTAGTTCTTACCCCCAATGTATCTTTTAATTTATCAGAAATAACTCCTTTTTCTTTTGCTTGCTTTTCAACTTCTTGAGTTCGATTAGAAAATTTATCTATGGTAGTTCTGTTAATTCCTGCAATCTCGAAATCTCTTTTATTTCGCTTGATGCCATACCCAACGGTTTCTAAATTATTTGCTAGTTCAGCATGAAATAAGGCTTCATAATATGGAGCATTAGCTTTTACTGTACCTAACTCAATTGCTTGAAATCTATCTTTTTCTTGATTTTTAGTGGTATTAAATACATAGCAATGTTGGTGCAAATGTGGGTCAGGTACACCGTCAATTGGTCGAGTGGTATCATGATTAAAACTAGCATAAGCGATATTGCCTGTATTTTGATATTCTTTATTTTTACCTCTCCCTTTTTGGGTCTGCATATCCTTTTCAATTTCGAGCATGGACTTTTGAACAGCATCATTAAATGCAGTTAGAATTTCTTTATCTTTAGTAATGGCATGAACAAGGGAAACGGATTTAGGAACAGAAAAAGTAAAGTCATAACCTGCCCGTCTGTTTTCATCATTTCGAGGATTGAGTTTTTCGTCAGAAGTTGGATTTACATTGGAAGCTAGTTTTTCAAAATCATCTTTAGTTACTTCTCCTGATAGTCCTAATTGTTCCGCAGTTTTACCTTTCCATTTGCCGATGGTTTGTTCTTTTTCCGAATAGTAATCCTGTTTGGATAGTGCATCGCTGTAGTATTTGGCAGCCCCAGAAGCAGATTTAGAAACGGTAATGCGAAGCATAAGCAAGTATAATAGCAGTACGATTAAGTGTAAATAATAAATGTCAGGCATCTCGTCCTAACATAGCTTAAGACAAAAATAGCTTTTTCTTGACCAATAATCCAGTTCTTTATTGTGATATTGCCAAATCATTTATTAGATTCGACCTTAATGTGTGGTTTACCATACAGAATAGTAATAATCTTAAAGTTTTCTCTCACTTTTGTTAAAAGCTAAATAGAACAAGTATGCAGAAGTATTCTTATTTACGCCCTTATGATAAATCGCTATCACCAGTAGAAAATCTACAAAAAGCTATGCTAGTTGCCAACGAAATATTAGGTGAGCCAGTAAGCCCATCATCAGAAACTATAAAGGAGCAGTTAGAGCAAACTAGGAACATACTAGGCTTTTGTTCACCTAGAACATTTATACAAGTTTTTGATGTAAGTACCACTAGTGCGGTGTTTTCTTATGGTTTGGAATTGTTAGGTTATGGAGTGGATTATCGTATGACGGGTAGAGATGCGATTAATTTTACTCACGAAAATCAACGCTCATTATTTGCATATCAAACGGCAATGGTTTACCGAATTTTTTTAGAAGAGCCAGAACTAGTGTATAATAACGGAACGGTTTATTCTACTACAAGGAGTTTAAAAACAAACTATGTTGATAAGAAAGATGAACCAATTTACTGGGTAGTTAATCAACTGACCACTCCATTACAGTATGATAGTAATGGCAGAATGGTTCGGTATTTAAGTTCTTATCGAATATTAGGAGAATATAAAGGAGAGGCATTTGAGACAGCATTATATACCGACCCAAAATATAAAAAAGAGCAAACAGAAATTAGAAAAAGATTAAGATGGATTAAAGTAAATATGTTAGAGGGATTAGGTTTCACAAGAAAGCAAAAAGAGGTAATAGAATATACAGGAGAAGGGATTGAAACAGCAGCTATCTTACAGACAATGGGCATACAGAAAAAAGGCTTAGATAAACACCGAAGATGGATATTAGCAAAAGGTAAAGAGTTATTTCCAGAGAATGATTTTGAGGTGGCATTAGATGTTATAAAATACCTCAAAAAACAAGGGATTATTTAAGCTGTTTATTATCATTTTTATTTTTTTCGTTTTCAATATTTTTACGCCAATTGGGAGAAGGTGATTTTTCTTTAGTATCAGCTACTTTTATATCAACAACATCAAAATTCTCTTTGACTGTTTCTATCCATTTCTTTTGATAAATATCCGTGTTTTTACTAAAATGATTAACTACTTCTTTAGGGCTATCATTTAGTAATTTTAGTACCTTTTTTTCAACTTTAATATTCCAAATTTTCTTTTCAAAATCTAAAGATTCACTCACCGACCCACTTCTAATTAGCCGTTTCAATTCTATATTACCTAGAGAATCTACCATCTTATCTAACCCTTCAATATCGCTAATAGGCATTATAAAATATTAAAATTAAATGAAGTCATTATAGGCGATTACTGGTTCAAGTAAAGTTCAATATTAAGAATAACTAAGCAACTAATTTAGGGGTACATTACCCCTTTCGGGGTAGGCTACCCCTATGTATGGTAAAAATAGCTAATACATTTACTGTAAAAAAAATATGTCATTAGACTTTGATTTTCCCTTAATTAAATTTTCAGCAGATGAAGGAGATTGGTGGACAATAGGTGATGCCTTTGAAGGAGTACAGATATTTGGTGGTATAGGAAGTGGTAAATCATCGGGAAGTGGAAAAACAATAGCCATTTCTTTTTTAGAAAATCATTTTGGAGGATTAGTATTATGTGCCAAAAAAGGAGAGGCAGTTGATTGGTTAAGTTATGCTATTGCTACTAATAGGTGGGAAGATGTAATAGTGATGGGAAAGAAAAATAAGTATGAATTATGGTCTGAATATTTGAAGAAGAAAAAACGATTTAAGGAATTAGAAATATTTGTTAGCAAATATAATTGGAGTAGTGGCAATGATAAGTTTTTTAATCCATTAGATTACGAAATGAATAGAGCAGGGGAGGGAGCAGGAGAGGTATTCAATCTTTCAAATCTATTTATGGAACTATATAAAATGGGTAATAGATTTTCAGGGGGAGGAAGTTCTGGAGAAAGTGAAAGGTATTGGGACACAGCACTAAAAAGATGCCTAAATAGAATGTTGCAAGTGTTGATTTTGGCAGGGGAAGAAATAAGCGTTGATAATATGCGAAGAATTATATCATCTGCTCCAACTGAACAAGATATTAGCACCATTAATGATATGACAGAGGAAGAATATTTGAATTGGGTTAATGATGAAAGTTATTGTGGGTACTGTATTACCAAAGCAGAGTTAGAAATGACCACAGAGCAATTAGATGAATTTGGCTTAATAAAGGACTATTTTATGCGTCAATTTGCCAAGATGCCAGAAAAAACACGCTCTACGATAGAGGAAAGTTTTTTAGGTTTAGCAGAGCCATTTATGAGCGGTATTCTAAAGACTTATTTTTCTAGGGAAACTAATTTAAAGCCAGAGGAAAGTTTTGAAGGCAAAATAATCATACTTGATTTTGCAGTAAAAGAATATTTGCAAGCAGGGGTCTATGCCCAAGGTATTTTCAAATTACTTTGGCAGCAAGCAATTGAGAGGAGAGATACGGACATACACCCTACGCCAGCGTTTTTATGGGTGGATGAAAGCCAATATTTCGTCAATGAATATGATACTATTTTTCAAACAACAGCTAGAAGTTCCAGAGCCTGTACTGTCTTTTTAACTCAAAATATATCTAATTATTATTCCCAAATGGGTGGGGAATCTTCAAAGTCAAAAGTTAATAGTTTACTTGGAAATTTATCAACCAAAATTTTTCACGCCAATAATGATTCTGTAACTAATGAATGGGCATCTGATGTAATAGGTAAAGATTTAATACCACTAACTACTTCTAGTCAGAATAAGAAGAAATTCAGTTTTATGGCAGATACAATTGGTAAAAGTGAATCACTAACACTATTGCCCCAAGTGTTACCCAAAGAGTTTACGACTTTATGGACGGGAGGTAAGCGAAGGGATTTAGTAGTACAGGCAATAATTCAGATGAAAGGGAGAAAGTGGTCGAATAAAACTAATTACTGGTTGGCAGAATTTACACAACAATAACTATAAATATTATGGCAACTCAATTACCTCCTACTGATGAGGCATTTAAGCAATTATCTGTTTCATTTGGAAATTACCTCTTGCAAAGTATTCTAAGGAAAAAAGATGAAGAATCGGAAAGGATGGCTAGTTTGTTAGCGGTTGCTCTTGTTTTTCTTTTATTTATTTATGGAGGGGTAGAAACGATTAAGTTAGTTTTTAGAAATAATTTTGGTAAAAAAGGTCTTCACTTATGGAAAGCACTTTTAGCAATTTTTGCCTTTGGTTTGATTGCTTATTTAGCTTTTGATATTTATCAAAGTTATGACCTAGAACCATTACCATTTGTAGCCCCAAAAAACTCATTTTTATATACTGCTATATTTTATGCTATTCTGACATTATTTCTATCAATAAAATTAGGTGTTGAATTTAGGAAAAGGGTAGATAATAATCACCATGACAGTTATAGGGGGGATAGTACCATATTAGGTTTTTTAGAAGAATCTGGTTGGGAACAGTCTAAAATACAAAATGCAGCAGAACCCTTGTTGATTTTAGCAATTGGTATCTTTTTATCTCCCTTAAATCTATTACTAGGAATCCCCTTAATTATCTGTGCATTATCTTTTTGGATTCATTACGCTTATGAATCATTACGGGGTTTATTGGAAGTAAGAAACGAGCTTTCGGATAATAAAGGCTATTCTCATAGTAGCGAAAGAAAGTTTTCAAAAATAATAAATTAAGAAATATGAAATCAAACGCATTTTTAGTAGCTATTTTTCTGCTAATAGCAGGAGGTATATTTATGTTTACTAATACAGGTAAGCAAGTAACGGAAAAACTAACTTTAAATGAATCAGTACCTGTAGATACTAAACCTGTTGAGGTTGAAATAAAAAAGGAAATAACCCCTGCTGATTGGCGAGAACTATTAGTAGGGACATGGGATTTTTATTATTCAAGAAAATCATCTAAAAGTTTGCATTATTTTGATGGAGAAGTTGAGTACAGGGCAGATGGGACTTTTATTAAATATGTGAATCATAAGTATTACATTCCTCAATATAGCCATTATGTAATAGGGCAGGGTAAAGATATATTAGCAGTTGAAGAAGGAGGTAATATAGAAGGTAAATGGAAAGTATTAATTGAAAAAGGTGTATGGGAGGAAAGCACAAGTAGATGTAAACTTAGTCGAAGTTTTACCTTTAAAGACCATTCTCGCAAAAAACATATAGGTTATTATCCCTGTAAAAGAGATTTTAGGGGAGTTATTCAGTATGGTACACATAATACAACAGTATCTAAATTATCTCTTAATTATTTTAAAAAGAACCTCATCAATATTACTGGTAGAAATTTTAAGGAAGGCTCTGCAATTGTGATGGATTTTAGTAAGAAAGAGGATTAACTATTTATTAATCTTTTGGTGTTAAGCTTGGTTTTAAGCCAAATCAAGGTAAAAGGGAAAATGACACCAGAAGAACTAAAATTCTATATAGAACAATATCAAACAAGAGATAAAGGAAAGCAGGATAGATTAAGCAGTTGGAGTGATGTATTTCTTATTGAAACTATCCAAGAAGGGTTATTGAAAAATGGCTATGATATAAGTTTTACTGACAAAAATGGAAACGCAATAGAAGGAAAGCAAGCCATAGATGGTTTAGCAGGAACAGCGTTTAAAAAAGCCATTAATGATTTTGAAAAAGATTTCAGAAATAATAAATTTGATAAAGATAATGTGTCGGTTGGCTTAAAAATACTTCCTACTGCCGATATTTTAAAGGAAAAAATGGCTTTCTATTGTGATGTAGTCCACCAAGACCAGAATCGAATTAAATCATATACAGATGCTATTGATAAAGTTACAGAGCAAAATTCTTATTCCATTGAAATTAACATTGGTAATAACACCAAATCTTTTACTGATGAAGAAAAAGAACTTTTACTTAGAAGAATCGAAAAACAATTGAGAGAAAAAGGTTTTGAGGGGAAAGGGCTATACGCAGGATTTTATAATGGGGTGAAAGATATTTCTAAAGATGAGGGTGTTTTAAAAGACCCTAATTTGACGGCTTATGATTACTCACAAGGAATAAAAGCGGAATATCAATTTGATGCTGAAAACGGTTATAACGCTGAAAAATTGGCTGTTGATAAATCAAAAATTGAGCAGATAATAAAAGAAGAAATTAAGGCATTACAAAAAGAAAAAAGTCTTTCCCTTCCACAAGCAAGTTTGGAAAAAATCATCGAAGAAACAGGAGTTAATTTAAACTGGTCAGCAGAAAAATATGGTAGTAATCAAGCTCTAGTTCACTCTAAAAATAATGAGGATAAAGGTAGGATAGTTTAATTAAGTACCACTTTTTACTAGCTGATTAGCTCTCATTTTGGCAAGTTTTTCTAGCCTTTTTTCTTTAGACTGGGTTTTTATATTGATGATGATTCTTTCTACGATAAAGCCTAGAACTGCTAATAATAAAATGAACCCTCCTATGGCAATCCAATCTCTGTAATCTCGATAAGTTGAATTTTGGGACTGTTCATAAAAAATCCCTGCACCAGTCCAAGCTAAAAAAATAGTCGATAGCCAACCTACCCACTTGATAGCCTTAACCGTATATTTTCGGGCTTTATTTTCAGGTTTTACACCGTCTATTTTATGAGGGTTATTTCCATCAACAGAGACGTAATATTTTTTACCTTTATAATCATACATGAAAACCCAAAAGGGTACGAGTACACTAAAATTATGGTCTATTTTAAAGTTTAGATTTGCCTTAAAATTACTTATTATATTACTTGGGAAATTACTTTTAATTTCGTTGGTTGCTTTTCTATGAGATTCATTAATACCTATTTCATTCCAAGTATCTAAAAGGTTCTTTTTATATTTTTTTTTGAAATTTTGATACCTGTCTGTATCATCATCTACTTTTATTAAATCATTTTTACCCCAACCTGTATCTTCAATAAAAGGACGTAAAAAATCGAATCGTGATTCACCAGCATAGATAAGAACACCAATATAACTATTTACATTTTGAGAATATGGTTGCCAAGTCGTTACTGTTCTAGTTCTCTTTTCTTTACGTTTTGTTTCTGGATTGTAAGTCCAATAACTTTCTTCGTGCATGTAGCCTAAAGACGCAGATACTTCACCCTTATAATTAGAATAATAAAAATGTGCAGGGAAGTACATTAGATTATGTTCAGTAATGATATTTTCAATAATATCATCTGGTGTGTAATCACCATCAGCCAACCAATCATAAACTGTTGCCTCAAAATTTTCTTCCGAAACTTTATTTTTAATTAGGTAATTTCCTTTCATAATAATTGATTATTTACCCCTACCTCTAGAAGGAGGAGCTTTTTTAGTGGTTTTAGCAGATTTTTTAGGAATGGATGCAGCAACTTTTTTCGCAGTTTTCATTATTTGAGTGCCTACCTTTTTTAGCGGAGTAGTTACTGATTTTTGGGTAACAGCTTTAATTTTACTGATTTTACCTACCTTTTTTATATCTGCTTTTTGTAATTTTTTTTGTGTGGTCTTTTTTGCGATTTCTGTCTTTTTTTGTGGAGTATTCGCTTTTTTGAGCATTTCAATTTTAGGTCGCTCAACGGTCTTAGTGTTAGCAGCTTTAGTAGCTATTTTTTTGATTGATTGTTTAGCATTAGGGGGTATTTTAGCTTTATCACCCTTATTTGATTTAAGTGGATTAACTGCTTTTTTAAGTGGATTAGTTGGAGGAGTTAGATGGGTTGTAGTTGTTAATTTATTGACAGGCGATTGCTTAATCTGCCCTCTCTCTTGTAAAATTCGTTTAGCATGGGAGGTATTACTATTCTTACCTTTGCCTGTATCTACAATGTGTTTAACACTAAAATTACCATTCTTATCTAAAAGTGAATTTTTTCCACCTCTACCGCTAATGGATTTTCCAGCCACTTTGGATTTATTTTCCTTCTCACTAATTATTTTCGCTGTAAATTCTCCTTTTATTTTGTCATTATTCTTGTCATCAGTCATAATAAAAATTTAGATGATTAATTAACCTAAAGTTAATCATTCTGTGCTAGAATAACTGCATTTAGATATATGAATTTTTATCAATGTCGTTTTATTTCCCTCTTTTTTGTTCCCAAAGGAGGGGTGAAGGAACAAAAAAGGAGAAGAAATGAAAAACGGAATAGATTTACTAAAAAATAGCCTAAATAATGCAGAGAATGCTTACCTTTTAGATATAGATTTGCTACCATTCGTTGAAAAAGCAGAAAATGGTTGTTTTGATTCACAAGTACATTTACTTGAGGCATTTACCTTTGGTTATGGAGTGAAAAAGAACAAGGCATTAGAAGAGAAATATGGCAAGATGGTTTATGAAAACACAGATGATGATTCTGTTAAACTTGCTATCTTATGGAATCTAGCTAACAGAGCATACGACTACGGAAATTACGAAGAAATGGAAATTCGATTTAATGAAGTCATTAAATTTATGCAAAATAATATTCCTATGGATGAATGGACTTTTGAATTATTTGAATTAATGAAAGAAAGGTTAGAAGAAAAAACAAAGCAGTAATATTTTTCTTTTAAACCGCAAAATTCCCTCTTGACAAATCCGTATCAATATGGCTGATTTTGGTGTATGCCAAAACAGCCTAAATGCCCATTTTGCGAATCAGACCAAATCGTTAAAAACGGGAGAAGTAGAAATTCACAAAGAGCCAAATGCAAGGCTTGCGATAAATACTTTCGTATTCGATACCAGAAAAAAGCCTATAAAAAAGACACCCAAAAGCGGATAGAAAAATTGTTAGATGGAGGAAGTGCCATCAGAGCCGTAGCCAATCAACTAAAAATATCCCCAACAACTGTTCTAAAAATCAAGCATCAATTAGAAAAATCTTACCAAGAACAAATTAATCGACCTTATATCATCCCTAAAAATGTTATGCATAGAGGGTAGGCAACTAATCGTATAAAATCCGCCAAACCTTAACACTTCGTGTTTTTTTAGCGATTTCAGCCCGATTTGAAGCAAAAAATGCTGTTTTTCTTTACTGTTTTGAGCTTGTTACTTCTAGTAAATAAATGGATTTTTATACTGACCAAAAACACTCATTTCCGTCCACCCTATTCCTCAATATGTCACTTTCGGAATTAAATGTCACTCTTTTTAGGCGATAAATGGCACTTAGGTAGTAAAGAAACACAAGTCAACTGGGAGGTAATTTTACTTTGATAAAAGAATGGATTCTTTTACTTATAGCGATAGTTTATTTACTATCTTTCTTTACCCATAGGCAAAAGGCAATAAAATAGTCGTTTTCTTACCCCCATTCTGGGTATTTTCTAAAATTAAAAGGAATTCGTTAACTCCAAAAAGTGATTTTTCGGTGTGCCAAATAATGTCAAAAATTAATGCCATTTAATTTCAAACTTGACATTTATCCATGAGAAGCAAGAAAAAAAGGGGT
>JBGCFJ010000019.1:0-2377 GCA_045106885.1 Saprospiraceae bacterium | reverse complement strand
ATACCCATTTTTATCTTTTTCCGTCTATGTCCCCAACCGTGTGGAATACTGACTACCCCTTGCATCATCTTATCAGAAATTTCTACAGGCAGTTCGATTTTCCCTACTCTCGAACTAACGGCTACTTTTTGACCAACGGTTAAATTTCGAGCAGCGGCATCAGCTGGGTGCATCAATACAGTACAACGTTCTCGCCCTTTCACCAATCGTTGGCTATTGTGCATCCAAGAATTATTACTTCGTAAATGTCTTCGACCAATTAGTAACAAATGACCATTGGTATCTGGTGCGTTTGCTAAGCGTTTTAAATCTTCTTGGAATATTTGAGGGACCAAGTTAATTTTCTGTCCTTCGGTATGTAATCTTTCAGGGAAACGAGATTTTAATGGCCCTAAATCCATTCCGTGTTCTGCGGCTTTCACTTCTTCTAAAGACAAGCCATATTCGCCTTTTTGCATACCACCGTCTAAAATCATAGCTGGGGTCATTTGATACCGCTGCAATAGTTGTTTACGGGAGGTTTCATCTGCTGGCAATTCTTCGACTTGCATTCTTCTCGTCAATTCTTGGAAGATTTCGTAGTCGTATTTTGCGCCTTCTGCTTTGTCAAAAATAGGGTCAGAATATTTCACGACATTTCTTATCGACAACTGGTTAAAACCAATATCAAAATGGGGTACTTCTAAACCTGTTGCTGGTGGCAAAATAATATCTGCATACCGAGTGGTTTCATTTAAATAAATATCAATGCAAACCATGAACTCTACACTTTCAAAGGCTTTATCCAATTTTGCACCGTTCGGAACAGATAGAACAGGGTTGCCACAAGATGTGACCATTGCTTTGATTTGTCCTGCTCCTTCGGTTAAAATTTCATCAGCTAAGGTAACGGAAGGAATTTCTCCATTAAATTCAGGTAATCCTCTTACTCTACTTTTCCATCGACCTAATTCTCTTGGTTTTCCTTTTGGTGGTCGAACTGGGTCAAAGGCAGGAGAAGTTAACATAAAACCACCTGCTCTGTCCATATTACCCGTCAAAATATTTAGGCAATGGACTAACCATTGACATAAACTACCAAAAGTTACTGTTGAATCCCCCATTCTACCATAAGCCACCGCAGCACCTGCATTCATAAAATCTTGGCTTAGTTGCTGAATTGTTTCTGCTGGAATACCTGTTTTTTCGGCAGCCATCGCTACCGTATAAGGCGCAACTAAATCTTTTAATAAATTGATTTGTTCGACGTCGATTAAGTCAGTGAGATGTCTGAGGTTTAATTTTGGTTGCTCCAATACTTCATGCACCATCGCTAGTAATAACCAAACATCTG
Source organism: Saprospiraceae bacterium (assembly GCA_045106885.1). Taxonomy (GTDB): domain Bacteria; phylum Bacteroidota; class Bacteroidia; order Chitinophagales; family Saprospiraceae; genus JAFMDF01. The sequence goes on along the minus strand of JBGCFJ010000019.1, from coordinate 1,044 downwards.
TTCCTGGTTTAATAAAAATATGTTGGCTGGCTTTGTCCGCCGTTTCTGTTCTTCTTGGGTCAACGACGACCACTTTTCCTCCTTTTTCTTTGATGGCTCTTAGTCGCTTTCCTAAATCTGGAGCCGTCATAATACTACCATTCGACACCAATGGATTGCCACCTAAAATTAACCAAAAGTCGGTGCGGTCAATATCTGGAACGGGCGTAAATGCAGGATGTCCAAACATGGTCATCGCCGCTAAATGGTGCGGTAATTGGTCTACAGAAGTCGCAGAAAAACGATTTTTTGTTTTTAAAGACCGCACAAAATTGGGAGAAAATAAAGTTGTCCCTACATTATGTACCGATGGATTGCCTTGGTATACTCCAATGGCATTGTCTCCGTATTTTCTTCCAATATCTTTTAATTTATTCGCTACTTCATCAAAAGCTGCTTCCCAACTAATTTGCTCCCAACCATTTTCCGTTTTCTTCATCGGAAACTTCAATCGGTCTGGGTCTTCATATATATCTTTCATTCCCAATGCCTTAGGACAAATATGTCCTCGACTAAATGGGTCTGCTTTATCTCCTCGAATGGATACGACTTCCTTATTCTCCGTTTTGATTTCTAAGCCGCACATGGCTTCGCAAAGATTGCAATTTCTGTAGTGAGTAGTTGCGGACATATTTCTTTATTTGGTGGTCAATTTTTTAAAGAGGAAAGTTAGGTTAATTCGTGGAGATATGGAAGCGATTTAGGATTTTAATACTAGAAATATTTTTATTAATTTTCAATTTCAAATTTTCAATTTTCAATTTTAAAAGGGAGCATTATGCCCTTAGCTTTATTTTGGATTAATCAAATATTTAGTAACTCGTTTGTCTCCTTCTTTTGTTATTAAATTAGCGACAACTGCATATTTCAAATCTCTACTAGCAGTCGCAGAAGAAATATCTTTTTTAGGACCAATAACTCTTTTATTTTCTATGATGGCTGTAATCTGTTCTTCCGTAAGCGTATTTCCTTCTATTTCTAAGGAAGCTCGAATGGTTTTTACTC
>JBGCFJ010000189.1:0-3522 GCA_045106885.1 Saprospiraceae bacterium | reverse complement strand
GGGTTGTATTTGGATGAATTTTGAAGTTGTACTAGGCAAAAAACGCAGACATAGCCTTTGCTATGGCGAGTATTTTTAACGACGTACAGCTTTAAAAGTCGCCAAATTACCCGACAATATTAACTGGACGGACTACTAAGTCACTTTTTTAATTTAGTCCTACTCAGGCTGGAAGCCTAAGCTACTTATTAAAAATCCAAGATAGAAATCCCTACATTAAAAGGCGTCAACTGAGGCCCTTGATTGTCCTTAAACAAATCAGTCAAAGCCAACTGTCCATATAATGCAAATGGACCAAAACCGATTCTTCCAATCACGCCATAACGGAATTTATTCAAGTTAAAATCATCTTTGATTTTCGTTTTGTTGCCGTTATCGTCTTTTAATTTTTGTTTAGCACCTAATAAAACACCGCCGTATACGCCTCCACTAATGTAAAAAGACTTTCTTTTTCCAGGTGAAATCGTCAACATTAAAGGTACTTCTAAGAAAGTAGTTTTTAGTTTATTTTTCTTATAAGTCGTCCCATCGTCCTCAATAGAAAAAGGAATCGTATCTTCTAAAATTTTGAAGTCATTAGCAAATTTATACTGTTGCCAAGAAACGGTCAAACCATATTCCAACCCTAAATGGTCTTTGATAATGGGCAATCTATGCCGAATAAGATGGAGATTTAAATTTAAAGAACCACCATAAGTTTGGTCAAAATTGTCCAATTCTGCTGGTAAATTAAGCGAACCATCGTGAAAATAAGTGCTAAAACCAATATCTATTAATCCTACTCGAAAATCGTCATCCCAATCGTTATCCCAATTATCACCAAAATGAATACCCCAGTTATGGTAGCGCGTTTCGTTCTTTTTCCATCTGCGCTCAAAGTCTTCATCTTTTGTCGTATTGGTATCTGTCTCCGTGCTTACGGTTTTATCTTGGGCCATTAACTGAGCGCCAAAACATATAATAATTAACAAGAAATAAAATTTGATGAAATCTGATTTTTGTAAAGTCATGTCGGTTGATTTTTTATAATTGAGATAATAAATTACCCCTTCAATTTATTCCGGGAATAATTGAAAATTGTTAGTTTAATAATTAAAATGGATTCGTAAAAAAGGCATAAATAATTGCCTACTGCAATACTGCTTACTGTTCTATTGCCCCGTCGCTTCTTCTCTATAATAAGAAGGAATTAAGGCTTCTTTCAAATTGTTTACCGGAAACTTTCCCAATAAATCTTTGAACCTTCGCTTTCTTTTTAATTGCTGTGCTAATTTAGCCTTATCTAAAGGTAAATCTGCTTGCAATACATTGGGTAAATCATTCGTATTCGAAGTTGTACTACTCAATTTTACCAAGTTTAGATTCGTTGCGACTAAGCTAGTCAAGACCGTTGCCTTTATTCGGTCTATTTCGGCTACTGTCGCCTTATTCATAGGCGGAGTCAAGGACTTCGGATTTAAAACAGGTATTTTTTCAGTCGGGTTATTCCTTGTTTCGGTAGTCGTTGCGATTGTTTCTTCAACTATTGACGGCCGTTCAATTGGTTGATAAATAACATTAGCTAACTGCTTTCTATTTTTGATAAAGGATTGCTTAATAGTTTTAGGTGCTGCCTGCTCGGTTGTTTTTATAGGCTTTTCTACCTTTTTGATAGCTGGTTCAATTTCGGATGTTGCGACTAACATTTCACTTTTGATTGCTTCCTTTTTGTTTACTTTATTTTCTTCTACCACCACAATCGTTTCTCCTCCTTTATCTACTCCCGCTTGATAGCCCATAAAATAAGTCATCAATAATAAGGTAACACTTGCCGCTGCCATTAATGGTCGAATCCACCGTTTTTGCAACCAAACAACTCGCTCTGGCTTTAATAAACTTTCTTTCTGCTCATAAACGATGGTTTCATCTGCTTCCAAGGTCACAAACTCCATCATGCCCGACAGTTCTGACTCAATCGCTGGATGTGTTTTTAGAAACGACTCCATCTCCTCTACCATTGCTGGTGCCAGGTTTCCCTCTAAATAGTCAAGGGCAAAAGCTTCGTAATTAAATTTATTGATGGTCATTTTTATCACTTAGGGCGAAGGGCGGAGAGCGGAGGGTTTAGACGCTGTGCGTCCTCTGCCCTCCTGCCCTTTGCCCTTCGCTATTTTAAACTGCTTTATTCAATCGGTTAATAGCTTGCTGTAATTTTTTTCTACCTCTAAATAAATAGACTTTCACTTGGGAGATAGACAATTCTGATATTTCCGCTATTTCGTCATAAGTATAGCCTTCATAATCTCGTAATAAAATCAACTTTTGTTGAATGTCACTTAATTCGGCTAAGCCTTTATCTATCAATTCTTTGGTTTCCATTTGTTGTTGAAAGTCTCTTTCGACTCTTTCTGGCGCATTTTCGTAATTGCCTACAAATTTCTGCTTTCGAGTTAAGTCTATCATATCATGATAAGCTACGGTAAAAGCGTAAGACTTTGCTTTTTTAGCATCCACCTTCTCTCGATTTTTCCAAAGCTTCTCAAAGGTATTTTGTACAATGTCAGATGCATCCGCTCGATTGGCTATTTGCTTTAGCACAAATCGAAAAATGCCGTCGGCATGTTCTTTTACACATTGATTGTATTCGTTAACAGTCACTACGTTGAATTTAGAAGTCAGAGATTAGACCGAAAATTAAAATTTTCTGTCAGAAGGTTTTGGCAATAATTCCTTCTAAGCAATTGATAGTCAAGAGGTCAGAAGTCAGACCAAAAATTGAAATTTTCTATCAGATGTCAGACTTATGACGAGTACCAAATCTGACATCTGACAGTTATCGAAGATAACGGTCTGATTTCTGACCTCTATGGTACTGGCTTCGCCAGGTTAGGTTTTTAGCAATACAAAAATAAATTTTTAAACTTATGAAATTGACGCATAATTTTCTATAGTTTACGAATTCATCGTTTATCATTTATCATTCCATCAAATATTCCTCTTTTGTGAAAATTTCGGTGCTAAGACGGTTGAGGGTTACAAAAAGTTACAGGGGGTAAAAATATTTTTTTATGTTGCGAACAATTTTACTATTAATTGTCACCATGATTATCGTGCCTTTGGTCTCTTTTAACTATGCCAAACCACTGAGTATCGAGCAATGGGACATTTTAAAAAACGCAGCGACTATTGCTTCTATCGTTGCCCTTTTATGTTTCATTATCAGTGAGTTAGCTAACAATCACGTAAGTTCTCTAGACTACTATACATTTTTAGGACACAGAGACCACAGAGAAGACACGGAGTTACACAGATTTGGTTATCAGCATATTATAGCTTTGTGTCCTCTGTGTCTCCTTCTTGTTCTCTGTGTCAAAAAGCATTTTGTATAGTAGTCTATAAGTTCTCAATCGTCAACTGGTAGCACAGACTTCAGTCTGTCCCGTTTAAAAGCCTTTAGGCTTTTTACACTATATGGCAACCAAGCCTGAAGGCTTGGAAACAGGACAGGATAAATCCTTCCGATGAATCGGAACAAGTTGTGCT
>JBGCFJ010000188.1:0-4875 GCA_045106885.1 Saprospiraceae bacterium | reverse complement strand
TGCATCATCCACATATAAATGCAATTGTTCGTATTTTGACATCAAAGCATTGAGTTCTTCTACAGGTGGAAAGTCGCCAAACATAGAATATACCCCATCAACCATGTACCAGATTTTTTGGCGGCTATCTTTTAAGCGTTCGATAGTTCGCTCTAGCATGGTCATATTATTATGCTTAATCATCGTCGGCGCATGATTGCATTTCGCCAAATTGGCACCATTCTGCACACTAAAATGTACTTGCTTATCGAAAATAATAGCATCCTCACTACCTATAATTATAGGAAGGACACTAATATGTGCTAAACTAGTAGAGGAAAAAACGAACAATTTCTGACCATCAAAGACTTGGCTTAAATGGTCTTCTAAATCAGTAACTAAACTAGAAATAAGAAAGGATCTAGAGACAGAAAATTGAGTACCAAATTTATCGGTATAGTCCATAGACCGCTCAATTAATCGACGATCTGTTTCTAAACCTAAATAGCCACAAGTTCCAAAATTAACGAGTTCTTTTTCGTTAATGTTCATTTGTTGACCATTCCAATTAGGGGTTCTGTTTTCTAAACAGATAACTTCTGCAATTTTACCAGCATCATAAACATCAGAAATAGTGTTTAATAACTTGGTGTAGTGTACACTTGACATAGAGAGAGATTTTGTTAATAGTTTTTGTAAAAAAAATAGTTGACTAGGATAATACAGATGGCATTATCTATTTCTTTATGGACTGACTTTTTTCGTGGTTTTTCTTAGAATATCTACGAATAAAAAATACACTAGAACCTATTCCTCGGAGAAATCGCAAATAGAATATCAAGGTGAAAGATGATGATTACCTTTTTAAGCATAGATAGTAAATTGGATGCTCTCTAAATTTTAGTTAGGTTCGGTTTTAGTAAAAAAAATAACACTTTTTAAAGTGGTAAGTGGTTCTTTTTTATGAATGTAAGAATTGTAGTATTCTTCTTATGAAATTGGCAGTCATATTAGTTATAATTACCAATGATATATTTCAAAGATATAAAAATTTAAAAAAAATAATAATTTTAATCGCTCTTTTTTGGCATTTTTTTTAAACAAATACTTTAAAAAAAAATTTAAATACCCGTATTATTAGTCAAGATAAACGAACCATCTCTTGATGGTCCTTGTCCTACATAATTATATTTTCATGGTTTGTATTTTGGGTATTTAGTCTCCCCATAAAGAAAGTAATTTTTTGGAATGATTAACCTTAATTTCGAATTAATTCACTTGTTTTGTCGGTTGCAAAAAATAAGTAATCCCCCCAACCACTACAAAACCAATCCCAATCATACTCTCATAAGGTTGCTCTTTCAGCATAAAGCCCAACACCCAAAAACTAAACAAAATATAAATGTATTGTAACCAAGGACGACCAGGGCTATGGTAAGTTCCCTCCGTCCGTTTTAACCATAATAGAGAAGCGACGGTCAAAGTACCCATTAATTGCAATGCAAAACTAGCGTACAACATTACTTGTTCAAAAGTCCCTGTTAAAGTAAGTACTATAGCAATTAATCCTTGCAACCATAAGGCTCGAACAGGAATACCGTTCTCGTTTTTTACGGCGATACTTTTCCAAAGGGGGTTTTCTTTTGCCATAGCATAAGAAATTCTAGACCCCACCCAAAGGTAACCACTAATGGTAGCGACCAACTGAAGTCCGATAAAAATACTAATCCAAAAACTGCCACTTTCGCCAAATACATTGGAAAAAGAAATAGTTGCCACTTCTACGTTATTCGCTAATTGGTCAACAGAAGCATGTCGTAAGAAAACAATTTGTAATAAAATATAGACGACCATCACCAATAAGGTAGCAGGAATTAAAGCCTTCGGTAAATTTCTATCTGGGTCTTCAATTTCATCCGTAATGTATGCCGCAGAGTTCCAACCTGTATAGGCATAGGATACATAAATTAAAGAAACCGCAAAACCTGGCAGAAAGAGTTCTTCTTTCCAAGTAGCTGTAAAATTGAGTGCAGTATTTTCAACAGGAATAAAGTAAAAACCTAAGAGGATTAAGACAAAAACAAAAGCGAGTTTTAGGATGGTCGCATAACTTTGAAATTTCCCACTTTGCCCAACACTTACCGAATGAATAGCCGTTACTAAAATAATGACGCCAATACCAAACCAATCGGTAAAAATGCTCGGATTAATGGGGCTTAAATAACTGGTCATTGCCAAGGCAGAAATAGCAATCGGTGCAGAAAAACCAACCGTCAGCGAAATCCAAGCATATAAATAGCCTGCAAAAGGGTGAAAAATACGGGATAGAAAAATATAATCACCTCCTGACTCTTTGAATTTTGTGCCTAATTCCGCATAAGTAAAAGCGCCTATTAATCCTAATACCCCTCCTATAAACCAGAGTAAAATAATACTCCAAGTGTTTTTAATATCGGCAATTTGAAAACCAAGACTAGTGAATACACCCGTCCCAATCATATTCGCAATAACGATTGCTGCTGCGGTTTTCCAACCTATTTTTTCCAAAGAACCAGATTGTGCAGAAGGCATATTTTTTTTTTTTTTTTTTTTTTTTACACTTTTCAAAAAGCAACAAATCTAGTTAGTTGCTTCAAAAACTATAGATGGTAAAATTAGGAAAATGAATTCACGAAACCTAAAGGAAGGAATTATATCTGCAAAGTACCTGACACCACTTCTCAAATAAGCCTTTTTCGACTAAATCTTCACATTGATAGATTTAAAAATGTTACTATTCAGAATAAAATCGTTAACTTTGGTAAAGTGATTACTACTTAATTACTTTCCATTATAATCCCTTACCTCACGCTATTACACTCTATTAAATATTTTTCTAAAAAACTCTAAAATGACAAAGAAAACAGTTACTCCGTTCTCCTATTTTACATTTTTTAAAGCTACTTTTTTATTTTTCGTCTTGTTAATGGTAGCTTGTGCCCCTGACCAAGCAACAACAACAACGGACCAAATTAATACCGCAAAAGCACAATTGGTAAGTTTAGCCATTGATACTCCTTTTGAAGAAATCTCCAGTCCCTCTGAAGCATTAGTCATTTCTAATCCAGCAGAAGCAAGCACTTTTCAACTAGCATCAGGAGGGTACCTGAAAGTTCCAGCCAATGCTTTTCAAACAGCATCTGGTGAAATTGTCAAAGAAGAAGTCAAATTGGTTTATAAAAATTACCAAAGTGTATCTGAAATCATTACTTCGGGTATCCCAATGAAAGTAGCCAATAAAGATGGTACCGTGGATTGGATGCAAACAGGTGGAATGTTTGAAATTCGGGGATATATCGCTGATGAACCCGTTAGTTTAGCTACGGATAAACCTATTGAAGTAAGTCTGATTTCGACTACTGAAGGTAATTTTGATGTTTGGGAATTTGATGAAGCTGTAGGAAATTGGGAAGGAATCGCACAAAATTACCAAGCCCAAAAAGAAATTATAGAAAATGAAGCATTAGCAAAAGAAATTAATCAATTGCGTCAAGCAACCAAAAACCAGCCCGTTAACCCCGACACAAAAGGACAACACAAATTACTTTTCAATGATTTAGACCTAAGTCAATCTCCTAAGTTAAAAGGAAAATCAACCATAGCCCTAGTGTATATCGGAAAAGATAAAGCAAAAGACCCTAAATCAAAGTCAGAGATTAATACCCCAGGAGCTTGGTATAAAAAAGAATTAAAACCCTTAGATGCGACAGCAGATACTTACACCTTAACTTTATATGGCGAAGAATTGTATCAAATTCCTGTAAAGGTAGCCTTACAAGGAGCAGAACTTGAAGCCGCAAAAGTCCGCTACCAAGCACTTTTGACCCAACATCAAGAACAAGTAAAATTATTAAAAAGTAAAAAAAGACAGCGCAACTTACAGAATTCTTTTAGAAGAACAATTCGTGCCAATAATATGGGCATTTATAATTATGACAACCGCTATTTTAGAGAAGCCACCGCTTTAATGGCTGAATTTGATTTTGGGCCAACAGCCAACCATTTAAAAAAGGAAACAAAAGTTTATTTAGTGACTGCGGATAATACAGTCGTTGTTCCGTTTTATGGTGGCAGCACGCAGCGCATGCGGTATTACCCTGATGTTGATAATAAGTTAATTGCCGTCTTGCCAGGAGATTTGATTGCTACCTTTTCAGAACGTGATTTTAAAGAAGCAGCAGATGAATTATCTGAAGCTACATTAGGGAGAGAAACTTATGTCTTTAATATGAATTTAAGGAATGGAAAGATAGAATCTATAGCAGATTTGCAAGTAATTATTGACGAAATCAGTAATGGTATGGAGATGGAAGAAACGCAAGAAGCACCAATAGCAAAGACTCCGACAACTACTTCTTCACCAGAAAATACAACAAATATTCGGTTATATCCCAACCCTATAGCCGATTTATTAACCGTCGATTTAACTGGTTTAGCGGGCCAACGTGGACAGTTATCCTTGAATAATCAAATGGGGCAACAAGTAAAAACATTGACCATTGACAATATATCAGCAGCTCCCATAGAATTGCAAACAGAAGAATTAGGCAGTGGCACTTATTATTTAACCATTATTGCCGATGGTAATTTCGTTGCCACTAAAAAAGTAATGAAAGTGCTGAGGTAGGAAAAGAAATGTTGGTTGCTAGTGCAATGTCATCGCCAAAGTTGTAGTAGTACAAATAAAGCGTAAATGATTGATTTTAAATACTTTATTATTTTAGTTGATGTAGTTCAAGATTGCTATTCTTAATTAAAATACCCCTAGAAACAGGCTTAGGGTAGTTTTTAATACTAAAAAACAACTTACTCCTCGTAAACTAAAGGTTTAAAAGCTCTTATTTGGCGATGACATTG
>JBGCFJ010000187.1:0-1942 GCA_045106885.1 Saprospiraceae bacterium | reverse complement strand
TAGCATAACTTGTTCCGATTCATCGGAACAAGTTATGCTACCAGTTTTCAAACATTATTTTTCCATTAGCTCCCCTCAACTTAAAATTAACAAAAAAATAACCTCATTTTAATATTTCTCTTATCGGTTCTTTAAAGAAATGGAATCATAGCTTTATTGAATAGGCTTGAAATTTAATTCTTATAATTCAATTTAAGTAGAATTTAATTTTGAATTATGTTTTTTGATTATTTAAATCCAATAATAATTTTATTTGAACTTTATTTTCATGTATTGACTTTATATTGGATAAGCTATACTTTTGCACTCTCTAACTAAAAAATCCACATCAATAATCGACTTTCCTAGACCACACAAGCGCTAGTAATTTCCTTATTTTAATATTCCAAATCATTCGGATAGTTTGTTATCCGTTAATGGTCGTCTAATTCAACATTTTTAATGAAAAAGTATTTTAATTTATTCGATTTATCCCAAAAAGTAGATTATAGAACCGAAATTTTATCTGGGTTAACAGTAGCAATGGCTTTGATTCCTGAAGCGGTGGCTTTTGCTTTGATTGCTGGTTTGTCGCCTTTGACAGGATTGTATGCGGCTTTTATGATGGGCTTGATTACGTCTATTTTTGGTGGTCGTCCAGGAATGATTTCTGGGGCAACGGGTGCAGTGGCAGTCGTGTTAGTTGTATTGGCACAAACGCATGGTGTAGAATATATTTTTGCGACGGTCATTTTAGCTGGATTACTTCAAGTATCTGCTGGTTTATTAAAACTAGGGAAGTTGATGAGATTGGTGCCACATCCCGTTATCTTTGGTTTTGTGAACGGGCTGGCAATCATTATTTTTATGTCTCAACTAGACCAATTCAAGGATATCAATGGGGATTGGTTGATGGGGATGCCTTTATATACGTTATTAACATTGGTATTAGTAACTATGTTGATAATTTGGGGTTTGCCTAAAATTAGTAAAGCGATTCCTGCTTCTTTAGTCGCAATTTTGACGGTGTTTGCAATCGTAGTAGGATTTGGTATTGATACGAAGACGGTTGGTGATATTGCTTCTATTTCTGGTGGTTTTCCGCCTTTCCATATTCCTGTTATTCCATTTACAGTAGAAAGTTTTGTTACCATTTTACCTTATGCCGCAATTATGGCAGGCGTTGGTTTAATTGAAAGTTTATTGACTTTAAATATTATTGACGAAATTACAGAAACTAGAGGACAAAGCAACCGAGAAGCAGTAGCGCAAGGTGCGGCAAATATCTTATCTGGCTTGTTTTCTGGAATGGGTGGTTGTGCGATGATTGGACAGAGTTTGATTAACGTTTCTTCTGGTGCAAGAGCGAGATTGTCTGGAATTGTCGCTTCTGTCATGTTATTGGTTTTTATCATGTTCGGCGCTAGTTTGATTGAGAAATTACCAATGGCTGCTTTGACAGGCTTAATGATTATGGTGTCTATTGGAACATTTGAATGGGCAAGTTTAAAAACGTTTAATAAAATGCCTAAGTCAGATATTTTTGTGATGGTACTGGTAACTTTAGTAACGGCAGTTTTACATAATTTAGCTTTGGCAGTTATTGTTGGCGTAATTATCGCAGCTTTAGTTTTTGCTTGGGATAATGCTAAGAGAATTCGTGCTAGAAAGCGAATTGATGAAAATGGTATCAAACATTATGAAATCTACGGTCCTTTATTTTTCGGTTCTGTATCTGTTTTTAATGAAAAATTTGATGTCTTAAATGACCCTAAAGAAATCATTATTGATTTTGAAGAGAGTAGAGTAGCGGATATGTCTGCCATTGAAGCGTTAAATAAAATTACAGAACGATACCATAAGGTGGGCAAAAAAGTTCATTTACAAAACCTAAGTTGGGATTGTCAAAATTTATTGAAGAATGCATCAGAGATTATTGATGTGAATGTGATAAAGGAAGCGG
>JBGCFJ010000186.1:0-2936 GCA_045106885.1 Saprospiraceae bacterium | reverse complement strand
GGAAGAAATACGCTTAAACAAATGAGATTATGGGCACAGCGTTTGGATTGGTTATATACTATTATCCAACCTACCGATTTTATAGAGCATATAAAATATACTAAGCTTCGGCAGTTTGCCTCACAGGCTAAACAATTGGAGGTAGGAGATATAAAGGATATTAGCAACCCTGCCAAACGGTACACCTTTTTATTATGTTTCTTACATGAAGCTCAAACGAAGACTCGGGATGAATTAATAAATATGTTTTTGAAACGGATGCGGCAAACGCATAATCGAGCCAAAGAACAATTGGAAAAAATGAAATCGGAATATCGAGTCTGGGAAGAACAAATGATGGAAACACTTAATCAAGTTGTTGATTCTGCGGCTAAAGAATCGAAGAATAGTCTACTTGGTAAACGAGTCAGAAACATTTTAGAGGAATATGGTGGAGCAGATACTATCTCCAAGAGGTATAAAATTGTGTCCGCCTATCATGGCAACAACCACCTGCCATTATTATGGAATAAACATAAAGCGCATCGAAAAGCTATTTATCAGTTGTTGAGTTTGCTTGAAATAAAATCAGCTAATGAGGACACAAATTTACTAGCGGCTTTTAAATTCATTAAAGAACATCAAAATACTAGACGTGATTATCTACCCAAATCTATAAAGTTAGATTTTTTATCGAATCGCTGGAAAGCTTATGTACAAACCAAGCACGAAGGAAAGACCGTACTTAAACGTCGGGAACTGGAGGTTTGTATATTATCTTATTTCGCAGACGCTATTCGATGTGGTGATTTATACGCAACAGGGTCAGAAGAATTTACAGATTTTAGAGCGCAATTATTACCTTGGGAAGAATGCTTGACCTATTTGGATGAATATTGTGAAGGTGTTGGTTTACCCAATACAGCGGATGATTTCGTTGCACAGCTTCAACAAAGACTTAAAAAAGCCTGCCAACAAACAGATGATTCATTTCCAGAGAACACTCATTTTACAATTGATGAATTTGGGCAACCGCATTTGAAACGACTTAGAGCCAAAGAAAAACCAGAAGGACTAAAGGAATTCCAAAAGAAAATGCGTGCATTAATGCCTGAGCGTCATCTGCTAGATATGCTTAAAAACGTTGAGCATTGGAGTAATTATACTAAACATTTTAGCCCTCCATCTGGGTCAAAGACAAAAATGAAAGATGCCATTAGCCGTTATATTTTTACTGTTTTTAGTTATGGTTGCAATCTTGGTGCGACACAAACCGCTAAGCATATCAAAGGAGATATAACGGCACGCATTCTAAAGCGAATTAATCACCAGCATATTACACCTGAAAAATTACAAGAAGCTTCAACTGATATTATCAATCATTACGCTCGATTTGACTTACCTTTTTTGTGGGGAACAGGTAAAAGTTCAGCCGCAGATGGTACACACATTCAACTTATCCAAAATAATTTAATCGGTGAACAACATATTCGTTACGGAGGATATGGAGGTATTGCTTATCATCACATCTCTGATACTTATGTTGCTTTGTTTTGTAATTTTATTGCCTGTGGTGTCTGGGAGGCAGTCTATATTCTAGATGGCTTAATGAAAAATACTTCAAAGCTACAACCAGATACGGTTCATGCCGATACACAAGGTCAAAGCGAACCAGTTTTTGGTTTATCCTATTTGCTGGGCATCCAATTAATGCCAACAATGCGAAATTGGAATGATGTCACCTTTTATAAAGCTGATAAAGATGATAGCTACCAACATATTGATGAACTCTTTTCTGATACCATTGATTGGGATTTAATTAGGACTCATTGGAAAGACCTCATGCAAGTTGTTATATCTATTAACCAAGGAAAGGTCTTACCTTCTATGTTACTTCAAAAACTAGGAACTAATAGCCGAAAGAATAAACTCAATAAGGCTTTTCGGGAATTGGGTAGGGTCATCCGAACTATTTTTTTATTGGAGTATGTGAATTCAGAAGAAATGCGTCGAAAAATTCGAGCAACTTCCAATAAGGTAGAATCTTTCCATTTTTTCCATGACTGGATTACTTTTGGTGGATTCATTATCACAACTGGCGACCCTGTTGAGCAACATAAACGTAATAAATATATCGACTTAGTAGCCAATGCCATCATGCTGCACAATGTAGCGGATATGACTAAGATTATTGATGAACTTGTTAAAAATGGTGAAGAAGTTACTCCAGAATTATTATCGTTCTTGAGTCCCTATTTGACCGAGCATATTAAGCGATTTGGACAGTATTTATTAGATACTGGTGAGGTTCCTGAACCTTTAGAGCTGCTTAAATTGTTCTTTCTCGAGAAGTGACAACTTTTTGGGCGTATCCCGAACTTACCCCCAAAAGGTTCTGTCATAGACAAAGCGCCAATTTTTTCTCCAGTTATACTAGGGACTAAATATTTTTCTTTGATAAATGGCGTACCTGCATGTACCAAATAATTCATCGCCAAATAGGTGTGTGCACTAACGACATTGCCGAAACCAGTTATTCCTGTACGCCCCATTTCTTCGCAGAAAACGGTGGTGTACATAAAATCTAAGCCCATTCCACCATATTGCTCCGCAATCTCCAGCCCTAGAAAACCCATTTCTCCCATTTTTCTAAAAACACTACGGTCTACCTTTCCTACCCTTTCCCATTCGTTGGCATAAGGGAGTACTTCTGCTTTAAAAAAATCTTGTAAGGTATTTCTGAATAATTAGTGCTCTTCTGTAAAGAATAGATTTTTCATTTTATGTTTTATGATACGTAAAAATGAAGAAATAAAGTCGACCATAATAACTTTAAGCCTTGACTGTCAACGTTTTATTACTTCATGCCTCCTACTTCCTACTTCACTAAACTCGTAAGATTATTTGAAATAATTGCCCCAATAGCTTCCAATTTTTCTGCTGCTTTGGTCATCGCT
>JBGCFJ010000185.1:0-6020 GCA_045106885.1 Saprospiraceae bacterium | reverse complement strand
GAGAACATAGAGCGCACAGAGTTTTTTTTTTTTTTTTAGCTTAATTTTACCACGGAGGAACGGAGGGCATAGAGCGCACGGAGATTTAAAAAGTAGCAAGGTTATTAACCTATTAGAGACTGTTCATTTAACTGTGTTTGCACAAAAAATAGTTGTTGAAAATCAGTACTTTACGAGACTGTTCAAATAACTGTGTTTAGGCAGAATTTTAGCATTGAAAATCAAGGCTTTACTGCTTACTGCCACTGCTGACTGTCTACTCTCTACTTTACCCTCAACCGTGCACCGTTAACCATTTACCGTCACGTATTAGATAAAGGTTATCACAATTCACTTTATGAACTCTTTTAAAACAACTATACTCGTCAAAGAAAACTCCATGTCCTCTGTGAACTCCGTCTCTCCGTGGTAAAAAAACGCTCCACGGTTTGTCAAATTCAAGTCCGTTCCCTAATTCCTGCCCATTCCTTTATAATAATCTTAAAAGGATGCGTACTTTTGTTCTCCCTTCCAAAGAAAGCAAATTTCAATTGACAAATAAATTGCGAACGATAGCAGGTTTGAAAATTGAAAATTCTAAATTGAAAATTGAAAATTACAAAAGGCTATGATAAAATTTGTTCCCTATTTATTCCTATTCCTTTTATTCGCTTGTGGCAATCAACCAACAGGCAATTCAATAACGGATAACACGCCCGTTTTTGAACAAGTTAGTGCCAATGCTAGTGGAATTCATTTTGCGAATACCCTACAAGAAGATGTCTCTACGAAGGAGAATTTATTAGATTTTGACTTCTTTTATAATGGTGCGGGTGTCGGTATTGCAGATTTAAATAACGATGGCTTAGCTGATATTTTCTTTTGTGGGAATCAGGAAGAAAATAAGTTATACTTAAATAAAGGCGATTTAGCATTTGAAGATATTAGTAAAAAAGCGGGTATCAATGCTAATAAAAAATGGGCCAATGGCGTCACTTTTGCGGATGTGAATGCCGATGGATGGTTAGACATTTATGTTTCTCAAGGTGGTCCCTTTGATGCAGCAGACAAAAAGAATTTACTCTATATCAATCAACAAGATTCCACCTTTGTAGAAAGTGCCGAAGCTTACGGTTTGGATGATAATGGTATTAGTACCCAATCCGTATTTTTCGATTATGACAAAGATGGAGATTTGGATTGTATGGTGATGAATGAGAATTTATTATTCGGTTTAGACCCTTTTAATTTTTATAAAATGATTGGGGTCAACGATGCTTTATTTTGGAACAGTTGTAGTCATTTATACCAGAATAATAACGGCAAATTTACAGATGTCACCGAAGCAGCAGGCTTATTAAAACCAAGTTTTGGTTTAGGCTTAGTAGCCAGTGATATAAATGATGATGGTTGGATAGATATTTATGTGGCGAATGATTATTATTTACCCGATGCTTTATACATTAATCGAAAAGACGGGACTTTTTCCGATGATATTAAAAGCAAAACCAAGCAAGTTTCCTTCTATGGCATGGGCGCAGATATTGCCGATTTAAATAATGATGGCTTACAAGATATTTTTGTCTTAGATATGGCTTCTCAAGACCATTATCGAGCAAAAACCTTGATGGCTTCCATGAGTACCGACAATTTTAACATGTTGGTTAATAATTTTAAATATCCGCATCAATACATGTTTAATTCCCTCCAAATGAATACAGGAATCGGGCAATTTACCAATACGGCACAAATGGCGGGCATTTCCAAAACCGATTGGAGTTGGGCAGGTTTAATGGTCGATTGGGATAATGACGGGCAGAAAGAAATATTTGTAAGTAACGGCTATAGAAGATACGCTTTAGACAATGACTTTAAAAAAGAAGTGGACAAGGTGAAAGAACAATATAAAGGAGATGTACCAACAGCCATAAAACGCAATTTGTATGGCATGATGCCCACCGAAAAACTACCGAATGTTTTATACAAAAATGAAGGTAATTTCCACTTTAAAGACATTGCTAAAAATTGGGGATTAGGCGCACCTTCTTATTCTAATGGTGCTGCTTATGCCGATTTAGACAATGATGGAGATTTGGAATTAGTCGTAAATAATATTGACGAAAAAGCCTTTTTGTATAAAAATTTAACGACAGAACAAGGTCGAGGTAATTATTTAAGAGTCAAAGCTGAAGGAAATAGTACAGAAGCATTTTCCAAAGTCTATATTAAGTATGATGGAAAGATGCAGATGATGGAAAGCAAACGAGTAAAAGGTTATTTATCAGCTACAGAAAATGTAGCACATTTTGGTTTAGGCGATGTCGAAGAAATTGATTCAGTAGTAGTGGTTTGGCCTAGAGGTAGCGTTACTACGATAACTAATATAGCCGCAAATAAGACAATAGAAGTTGGCATAAAAAAATCGGTTGTAGATGATTACAAAAACCCTACTAATACAACCAATCAACTCTTCCAACAAGTTTCCATTGGTAGTTTAAAACTCTTTTTTAAGCATAAAGAAAATGTCTATGACGACTTTGCCAAGGAAATATTACTGCCTTATAAACAATCCACTTTAGGCCCAATCCTAAGCCAAGGCGATATTAATGGGGATGGAAAAACAGACCTTTTTGTGGGTGGTGCAACTGGGCAAGCAGGCCGATTATTTCTCCAAGAAAATGGTAAATTCAGGTCGGTTAAACCAGAAGTATTGATATCCGATGCCGCCGCAGAAGATATGGAAGCTGCCTTTTTCGACATTGATGGCGATGGTGACCAAGATTTATATGTGGTAAGTGGAGGGAATGCTTTTTCTGCTGATGCGGCGAATTATACCGACCGTTTATACCTCAATGATGGCAAAGGAAATTTAAGTAAAGCTAGTACGAATTTTAGCGAATTTGGCACAAGCGGAAAATCAGTTACGCCAATAGATTATGATAATGATGGTGATTTAGATTTATTGGTCGGTAATAGAATTACGCCACAAAGTTATCCGAAAGCTGCCCCTTCTTTTATTTTTGAAAATGAAAATGGCAACTTCACCAATGTAACTGAAGACATCGCTCCAGAATTAAGCAATTTTGGGATTATTAATAAAGTAATTGCAACTGATTTTGACCAAGACGGGTGGATGGATTTCATTGCGGTCGGCGAATGGACAGGTATCGGTCTTTTCCAAAATCAACAGGGCACATTTAGAGATGTTTCGGGTGAAAGTGATTTGACCAATGAAAAAGGTTGGTGGTTTTCTGTGAGTGAAACGGATGTTAATAACGATGGTTTAAAAGATTATATCATTGGAAATGTTGGTTTGAATATTAAGCATAAAGCTAGTGCGGATTCTCCTTTTAAAGTATATGGCAATGATTTCGATGCCAATGGTACTTTTGATGTCGTATTAACTAGTAAATATAAAGGCGAATATGTGCCCTCTAGAGGAAAAGAATGTTCTTCTCAACAAATGCCTTTTATTAAAGATAAATTTCCTTCTTATGATGAGTTTGCCAAAGCCTCTTTAGAAGATGTTTATGGCGACAAATTGAAATCTTCGGTGCAGGCAGAAGCGAATACTTTTCAATCTATTATCTTGATTAACAAAGGGAATGGTATTTTTGAGAAAGCTGCTTTGCCTAATCCAGCTCAATCTTTTCCGCTCTTGTCTGCTGTTTTTTATGATGTGAACAAGGATGGTTTTGAAGATGCCATTATTGCAGGGAATATTTACGACATGGAAGTGGAAACACCTCGATTGGATGGTGGGTCTGGGATGGTTTTATTGTCTAATCAGGTGGATGGATATACGGTTGTTTCTCCTGCTGAAACTGGGTTGTTTATTGATGGGGATGTGAAGGATTTGGAGTTGATTGGTGTTGATGGGGTTTCTTATTTGGTGGCTAGTCGGAATGGGGGGTTGTTGAGTGTTTTTAAAGTGGGGAATTCGGTTTCGTTCTAATTCTGATGAGCTAGAGGTTTGACGAATTAGGAGGATACACTACGGATTTGAACGAATTTGGCGGATGATTGACGGATTTTTTCTACAGGATAACAGGATTTTGTAGGATTGACAGGATAGTATGTTGAGTATTATTGCGATAGCGCAACAGCAAAATTTATAGAAAAATTGTATTTTGAAGGAAAATTTAACTGATGATTGCAATAGAAGAAAATCAAAAAGATGTTCCACAAAGAAAACCAAGGAAAATTTCTTGGGAAACCTTTCAACAAAAATACCTTTCTAGGGAAGATAAATATAAGTATGAATGGTTAGATGGAATTGTTGAGAAAACACCAAGAGCAATAAACAAAAAACAACTCTTTATCCAAGATAATTTATTAGAATTTCTTTATTCCATTAAATCCAAATACCAAATAAAAGGGCAATTAATCGCTGAGGGCGATAACTTTTTTTTAAAAAATCACCGCCGACCAGATATTGCGTTTTACACTCGTCAACAATTATTAGATTTACAAAAAGATAAATACACCATTCCTGAATTTGTGATTGAAGTTATCTCTCCTAGTGATAATATTAATACCGTTAATAAAAAAATTATCAATTATAGAAATGCCAACGTTAAAATAATTTGGCACTTATTCCCAGAAGAACAGGAAGTCCATATTTATAAAGATAATGCCTTAAAAATGGAAGTTAAAAGAGCTAATGATATGTGTTCCGCAGAGCCTGTTATTAAAGGATTTACTCTTTCTGTAGCGGATATTTTCAAGGAGTAGCATCAACCTACTCATAAAAGCAAAATTCAAGGTATTTAGAAGCATTTGTTAGGAAAGACTATAATATTTTTACTTTACTGTCCAACTGTTTATCTAAAAAGCCAATACCTAACAAAATGACCTTTTTACCACTTCCTAAATAAGGTTCATAATATTTTTGGGTTTCAATTTGTTGAACTGCTTTATTAGCTAAGGTCTGTACCTTTTTAACTCGTTTATTAGTTGCGAATTTAAATTCTAAAATGTACACCTTATCGGGCAATGCTAAAACAGCATCTATTCGGCCTTTACTTGTTTCCTTTTCCAATAATAATTGAATTCCCATTAAACGCAATATCATATAAACTAATGAGTGGTAATAAGCCTCTTTTGGAAGATGTAAACGGGCGGGAATATCTGCTAAGAAACTTTGCAGGATTTGGACAAACAATTTGATATTTTCGTCTTTTAGAGCATTTTTTAAATTAAATACAGCAGGTTCTATCTCAGCTCTTTCTCGTTTCGTGAATCCTGCCAATAGATAAGTCAAAAAAGAAAATTTGACTTCTAAATTTGGATAATCTAAATGATAAATGCTTCTTACGCCGTCCAATTCTATCCGACTAATCGTTAAATAGCCTGTTTGAAAAAGTAAAGGTAAGGTAGCATATTTTTGATTCAAGGAAAAACTACCTACTAAATCGGTAGTCCGCATGGATTCAAAATTTTCTGGTAAAAGCTTTTGTTGTTTGATTAATTGAATCAAAAAAGTAGGTGTCCCTGTGGTAAACCAGTAATTATCAAATTTTAGTGCATTATAAAGACTTAATATAGAAAAAGGGTTATACAATCTGGTCGTTCCATCAAAAGAGTAGCCATTATACCAATCTTTTATATGGGTTTCAATCGTTGCTTTGGGTAATTGTAATTTGGTTTGTAATTGTGCCAAATAAGTCGAGAAATAAGTTGTTAACTCATCTTGTGAAAAACCTACAATATTGGCAAAACGCTCACTTAGAGAGATATCCGTTAAGTTATTCATTCCTGAGAAAACGTTAACTCTAGCAAAACGACTCACCCCTGTTAGTAATACAAATCTCAAATATTCGTCTAAGCCTTTAAAAAGACCATATAATTCTCTAAGAATCGCTTTATTTTCTTCAAAAGCAATAGCATCCCCCAATTTATCTACTAAGGGTTTGTCATATTCATCTACCAACAAAACAACTCGTCCATGCTTTTCTCGCAGTTTTCTAACCAGTTCTGTAAAGGCATTGGTTAAAATAGTAGAAGTCAACTGCACTTCGTAGGTACTAGCTATAGTTTTT
>JBGCFJ010000184.1:0-4305 GCA_045106885.1 Saprospiraceae bacterium | reverse complement strand
TTCTCCAACTAATAACTCCTCGTCTCCATCTCCGTCTATATCCGCATGTCGCACCACGCCTGTACTTATTTTATGGTCTAGACTTGGTAACTTATCTGGCTTTAAACTAAAATTACCTTTGCCATCATTCAGCAATAAATGGTCATAGTAGTATTCAGAATATTTGGATAGTTCTACACCACCACTGGCTAAATACATATCTAAATCCCCATCACCGTCCGCATCAAATAGTAAACTTTGAATGTGTTCGGCCTCTTTTATTTTTAATAAATCTGGATTCGGTGCTTGTAAGTCAAATTCATTCCCTCGATTCAAAAATATTTGACTTACTTGTCCTTTAGCACCAGGAAAAACAAGGTCTTCCAATCCATCTCCATTAATGTCTCCTTTTGCAACTTCTCCGCCTTCGTTACTCCGCATGTGATAGATTAGGCGCTCTCGATTGAAATCAACGTAGTTATTTTCTGCTTTGATATAGTCTAATGGGCTTTTAATTTGTGTAAAACGGGCTTTGGGTAAATTTGTCGCTGCTGCATTGTTTATCGCCTCGGCTTCTTTTACTATTAAAGTTTGATTGGTTGGAATATTGGCTAATTGACTGACTTTACCCGATGGCCAAACTACCTTTACATCAACCGATTCCGCTGAACCAACCCCTATATTGGGTCTAAAATCCATGCTTGATTCAAATCCTCTAGTCGGTACATTTTCATAATAAAACTGCTTATCGCCAGCAGAAACGGTGATTTGTGCGCCTATCCCAAAATGATTCGAGGTACTCGCTTCAAATTGTAATTTCAAATAATTGCCTGCTGTCGCATCCAGCGTATTTTCATAAACGAAACAGGGCATATTGATATTATTGACCACCAAATCCATATCGCCATCATTGTCTAAATCTCCATAAGCTGAACCATTGGAAAAACTCGGCATCCATAAACCACTGTCTTCATATTTCTCAAAATGCAGTCCATCTAAATTTTTATAAGCGTGATTCTCTACTTTATTAGAAGGAATAATATCTACTAGTTCTTTATAATTCACCCCGTCTTCTTTGATAATTGATTTCATGACGGTTTCATTCGAAACATATTGGAGATAATCTTGGTTGGTCAAATCTTTATAAATACCGTTGGCTACAAACAAATCTTTAAACCCATCATTGTCCATATCAAAGAATAAAGCCCCCCAACTCCAATCTGTCGCTTCGACTCCTGCCAATCGGCCTATTTCGCTAAAGGTATTGTCTCCGTTATTTTGGTGCAATACATTTCTGGTAAACTGGTGGTGGTAACCATTATTTACATTGAGTTGGTATTTATTCCAGTTTTCAAAGGTGGTTACTGTTTTGAGTCGTTCGTATTCGGAAGGAAGCATTTCTGTGACGAATAAATCTGCTTGCCCATCATTATTCACATCAGCCGCATCTGCGCCCATTGAAGCCCCACTAATCGACTTCATTTGATTGGTCAAATCTTCTTTGAATGTGCCATCTTGTTGATTGAGATAAAGATAATCACGTTCAAAAAAGTCATTAGAAATAAAAATATCTAACCAAGTATCGTTATTAAAATCACTAACCGTCACCCCTAACCCAAACCCAATTACACTTCCATAAATTCCCGCTTGTTCACTCACATCATAAAACTGACCGTTTCGGTTTTCCATTAATTTGTCGCCCCCTAGTTCATCTCGTTTAGGTCGCTCGTTTTTGCGTAAATTAAAACTCCCAATGGCTTGGTAAGAGTTATTTAAAATATAAACGTCTAAGTCTCCGTCTCTATCATAATCAAAAAAGGCTGCATGCGTAGAAAAGCCCTTGTCATTTAAATTGTATTGGGCCGCTGCCTCTTCAAATTGTAAATCGCCTTTGTTAATAAACAATTCATTTTCTTTGTTATCCCCTTTTATATCGCCAGAATTACAAACATAGATGTCTAATAAACCGTCGTTATTAATGTCTACAAAAGTGACACCTGTAGACCATGCTTTTTGTCCACCGACACCTGCTTTAGCCGTTATATCTTCAAATTGTAAATTCCCCTTGTTGAGGTATAATTTATTTTCGGCTTGGTTAGAAACCATATAAAGGTCAATCAGACCGTCATTATTAATATCTCCTAAGGCGACACCGCCGCCGTTGTAGAAATTTCGATATTTATAAACATTAAATTCGTTCGTAGAGGCGAGGTCATTAGCAAAATCAATGCCTATGGATTGATTATCTAATAACTGAAATAATTTTTTAGACGTTGTGGGCTTGTCACATGAACTAAATGTGGACAATACAACTAATAAGATAGTTATTCTGATAGTATATTTGAAAAACATAGTTTAGTTTACTTTTGCCATTTGTTAGACGAATTAACCCTCCAAGGGTTTGAATCCCTTGGAGAGTTAAGCGTCAAAATCTACGCCTACTGTATTTAATTATACCCTTGTAGCTTATACCGCAAATCTCCCATTTTGACCGTCACATCTTTATCAGAGTTGGGGTATATCAATATTTCTCGATTCCCGTCCACTTTTGCATAAGCCTTTACATCATCCTTTATGGTAATCTCTATAAATGGATTTCCTTGATATTCTTTGAGGTACTTTTCCTTTAACGCTTTAACCAATACATCAGATTGAAATTCTTCGGCCCAAGGCGCCCATTTCATATAACTAAATTTCATGTGCATGCCATGCATCACTTTTTCTTTATCAAAAATTCCATAAAAGAGCATTTCGACGGCATTAGGCTCTTGAGCAGTAGAGTCTAGTAGCATGATATGCTTTGCGAATTTATTCCCCGACCCATGACTTACTAGTTTTTGTTTATTCAATTTCCAGCAATGGTCGTAAAAATCTTTTTGAGTTTGTCCCAATTTTAGCCCCAATATTAGGTCTTCGTGGACGACTCCTGTTTTAATTTCACTTTTTACTGTTCTAGAATACTCTGATTCACAAGCAGTGAAGATTATTCCTATTGCTAAAAATAAAAACAATTGGATTACTTTTCTCATGTCTTTACTTTGAGTAATTAATGTTAGCCCCTTACAGTTGCTCCTAAAGGAAAGAGGTTCCCTTCTGAATCGAAGAGAACCTCTTTTTATTAAGTATAAAATATAATTATTTCACTAAATTTTAGTAGCCTGGGTTCTGAGTCAATGAACCACCAGCCGCTTGAATTTGGTCGAATGGAATAGGGAAGATATTCACATGCTCTGGAGAAGCAGGCTTTTCCCACCAAGTACCATTGTACTTACCAAATCGGATTAAATCCGTTCTTCTAGCTCCTTCTTGGAACATTTCACGTCCTCTTTCTGCCAAAAATTCATCAGCATTCAAAGTACCGTAAGCAGAAACTCCTGCTCTTGCTCTAAGTAAGTTTACATCAGGAACTGCTTGATTCCAGTCACCAGCTGCTCTAGACAATGCTTCTGCTCTGACAAGGTAAACCTCACCTAAACGAACGATAGGATAATCATTATCCATGTCTGTCAAACCAAATTGCTTGTAACTGAACTTTGCTGGTCTAGCTCCTGCTTCCCGCTGGTAGTTAGGTGCCAGCTCGTTCAATTGTGGCTTATAGTTCAAAACGATATTATCGTCATCTGCTGCGAAGTCAAGGATTGCATTTCCACCGAAGTCTAATTGCTCTCCTGCTAAGAAACTAGCTGTTTTTCTAACATCACCATCCTCGAAAGAATTGTAGAACTCTTCCAATGTAGCGTATCCATTCCAAGGCTGGTCAGCAAAATTGTAGCTAAACTGACTAGAATAGTGTAAGCTCATTACGTGAAAGTTCATACCTCCAGCACTAGCTTCATCATAAAATACAGAGAAAATATGCTCTGGGTTATTTTCGTTGTTAGGACCGAAAACTGCTGCAAATCCTTCTAAACTAGCTGGATCAGAAGCAACACCTGCTCTTTTTCCTAAGTTAGGAACAGAACATCCATCGCCACATAAGCTATAAACTCCGCTATCAATGATGTAAGAAGCAGCTGCTGCAGCTTCTGCATATCTAGCTTGTCCAGCATATACCTCAGCATTTAAATATAACTTTGCTAAGATACCTAATGCACCAAATTGATTGATTGCATAAGGATTAAATTCAGTACCCAATGGACTATTTGATAAATCCATAGAACTAGATACTTCACTAACACCTAATGCCTCTAATAATTCAGACTCTACAAAAGCAAAAACATCTGCTCTTGAAGCCTGTGGCGCATCTGCACCTGGAGATGTGATTAATTTCACATTACCAAATGTATCCATTAATCTCAAGTAGAAATAAGCACGTAATGCTTGTGC
>JBGCFJ010000183.1:0-1754 GCA_045106885.1 Saprospiraceae bacterium | reverse complement strand
TGGGCCTGCAAAGTTTGATCATTCTATTTAAACGAAGAACTGCTGCCCTATTTACTCATTTTCTCATCTACTCATTGAGAACTTACGCTGGTTCTATGTAATGTGCTGGCTATCAACTCGTGTACAACCTACCAAATAAATTTGGTGGTTACATCAGCGCACACTCAAAACGAAAACATCATGAAAAACCTCCTATTCACTTTACTCATTTTAGGCTACTGGTCTTGTGCCACCAGCCAACCGACCAATACTCAATTAATAAAAGACACTTCTAAAAGTGAAATTCCTGTTCCTAGCCTTCATCATTTTTGCGACCTCACAGTAGAACTGAGTCCAATTGTGGAATTAGGTATTGGACGAGCAGGCAAGCGTCGAATTATTCCAATTGTTGGGGGCGAAGTTCGTGGTGAAAAAGTGAATGGGAAGATACTAGATGTCGGTGCAGATTGGCAAACGATTCTTGCAGATGGGACAGCTGAATTGGTTGCTCGCTATGCTTTTAGAACAGACGATGGAGCGGTTATTGAAATCGTCAATTACGGATTTCGGCATGGCACTCCTGAAGTGATAGCTGCTATTGCTAGTGGGAAAGAAGTCGCTCCTTCGGAATATTATATGCGTACACACGCAAGATTGGAAACGGGCGACCCTCGGTATCAATGGGTCAATAATAAACTCTTTGTGGGGTCTGGTGGAAAAGTGAAGGATAAGGTCTGGATTTCTTTGTATGAAATTAAGTAAACCTTTCAAATTTTAAAAAGATGCTCAGATTAAGCCTTTTAATACTCCCCCTATTTATACTTGCTTGTGCAAACTCAAAAACAGCATCCCCTTCGACTACAGATACACGCCCCAATATGCTAGTCATCCTATTGGATGATATGGGGTATTCGGATATGGGTTGCTATGGAAGTGAAATTGCCACGCCGAATATGGATTATTTAGCCGAACAAGGGCAGCGATTTTCTCAATATTGTACGGCTCCCATGTGTGCCCCTACTCGCGCGATGTTGCTTTCAGGAAATGATAATCATATTGAGGGAATGGGTAGAATGATGTCGGTAAGAGGGAATCATAGAAATTATTTAGGACGACCCCACTATGAAGAAGATATATCAGAAAGGGTAGTTCTTTTCCCAAAATTACTACAAAAAGCGGGTTACTATACGTCCATGTCTGGTAAATGGCATTTAGGTTGGGATGATAGTTCTGACCCTTATTTACATGGGTTTGATGACACTTGGGCATTGCGAAACTCCTTTGCTAATTACTACGATAGTAGGAATTATGGTATATCGGATATAAAGCTTAGAGACACCATTTCTATGTACACCAATAATGGTAAGTCCGTCAAGTATCCTGTTGGACAACATGCAACAGAAGTCTATACAGAGAAGGCCATCACTTATTTTAATACCGCAAAATCTTTACAAAAACCTTTTTTTACTTATCTAGCCTATACTGCCCCACATTGGCCTTTACAAGTGGAAGAAAAATATTGTGAACCCTATCTTGGTCAATATGATGATGGATTTAGAGCAGTCATGCAGCGCCGATTAAAAGGCTTAAAAGAGAAGGGGATTATCACCGCAGATACGCCTTTACCTGCCTATCCTGATGTGCCTAAATGGGACAGCTTAACGGAATCAGCAAGAAAGTTATTGGCTCGAAAAATGGAATTGCAAGCGGGTTTAATTGCCCATTTAGACGAACACATTGGAAAAGTAATACAATCCTTAAAGGACAACGGACAG
>JBGCFJ010000182.1:0-6131 GCA_045106885.1 Saprospiraceae bacterium | reverse complement strand
CCATTGAAATAGGTATTTATAACATTAACGGGCAAGCATTTAAAAAGGAGTCTTTAGGTAAAAAAATGGCTGGAGAGTATAGTTACCAATTAAATACAGAAAATTTACCAAATGGTATTTATTTTGTTCAATTAATAATGGGAGATGGCAGAATGAAAAGTCACAAATTGGTGGTGAAATAATATAGTTAAAAGTTAGCTTATTTATTCTTCTACTGATATTTAGGACGCATTCCAAAATATTGCTATCTGGTTTTTTTGAAAAACATTTGTAGTTTAGAAATTCATTTCCAAGTAATAAAATTTTGTCTTGGAAATGAATTTCCAAGTTATGAACGACATTTTGAGATGCACACGATATTCCTTGTTTGTTGATGATTCCCTAGAAATTTTTGGGATATTAACCACAAAAAGATTTCAATTCATTTTATCTAGTGACGAAGCTACGCTCCTTAGAAGGAACTTTGAGCTATTTATTCCTACAGACGGGGTCAGAGCGATGCTCTTTTAGTGAAAAATAAAGGAGCATAGCTTCGAAACCGTATAGCAATCTTTTTTCGGTCAATATTTTGGGAAGTTAAAAAGTTTGATAATTGATTATGCTTCCCACCATTATAGCTTCACAAATCGCTCCGTAAAACTAAACACTTCCCCTTGTACTTTCACCAAATAAGTCCCTGTAGGCAAATCACTGACCCCAACTTTCCATACAACAGCTCTATCCGTTTTTTGTACTGCTTGTTTCATCAATTTCCCATCCATGGAGTAAATGGCAATAAAAATATTTTTATTAGGTCTAGTATTTAAAAATTCTAGGGTCAAATCAGTACGGACTGGATTTGGATAAATTTTTAGCTCGTTCGTTTCTTTGGTTTGAAATTGAACAGAGGATAAGTTATCTCCTTCCACAATCCCAGTTAAATCATAAGACAAGACAGAACGGGCAAAAGTCCCTGCTGCTAAGGTATTTTCTCCTCGATTCCATTCTAAATCATAAGTAGCAATAATAGGCATATTCTCCCCTACTCTTTCCCAAATTAAACCGCCGTCAATAGTTCCGTATACGCCACCATCTGTTCCAACAAACATAATCTGGTCAGCATAGCCTGGAATCACTTGTAAAGCATTTATCGCTAAAGGTGGTAAGTTGCCAGCAATCGCCTCCCAAGTGTCTCCATGATTGGTCGATTTATAAATATGTGGGGTATTTTCATTGTCTTTATAGCCCGAAATAGTCGCAAAAACGGTATTTTCTACATCCTCAGAAGCGACAACTTCCGTAAAATATCTCTTAGGTAAACCTGTTAATTGTTCCCAATTGGTCCCTTCATTTAAAGAACGCCAGATATTACCGTCCGTCGTACCAGCATATAAAATAGCTGAATTTAACGGCGATTGGTGAATCGTAGAAACAGTTTGTCGAAGATGTTCCGTTGGGCCATCCGTTAAATCTGGGCTGATAGCCAACCAATTGGGGACTGCCCCTGCTCTACTAGCATATACTCGATGCGTGGCGGTGTATAACACATCTGGATTATGGGTACTTAGAAAATAAGGCGTATCCCAATTTTTTCTATCTCCACTATCGATGCCTTCTCTGGCATCTTCCCAGGTTTCTCCACCATCTAAAGTAACGCCAATATTTCCTCTTTGAGATTCTGCATAAAAAATATTAGGGTTATCAGGATGAAAGACCATTTGGAAACCATCGCCGCCATATATTTTATCCCAACTATTTATGGTTTGATAATTGCCCCCTGCTGTTCCATTATCTTGTGTACCAGCATAATAATTCGCTGGCGCATGCGGGTTATAAGCCACTCGATAGACCTGCGTCGCAGGAATATTCTCAATATCTTCCCAATTATTTCCACTTTCTGCAAAACGATACATCCCACCGTCCGTACCTAATAATGCTGTTCCATTATTTGTAAAAACCAATTCATGAATATCAGAATGAACCCCAATCGTTGAATTTCTATTAATTAATTCCCAATTCAAGCCACCATCTCTTGTTCTAAAAGCTTGGACGCCTAAGACAGAAATATCTTTATCATCCCTTGGATTCACACGAATTTTGGCAAAATACCAGCCAAAACCGCCAAAAAGCCCCGTATTAAAGCCACTGTCTTCTCCATCTGTCGGTAAACGAAGCCAACTATTACCACCATCCACAGTTCTATACAACCCTTGAAAATTATGGTCCACATCTACATAAACCGCTAACACCCCATCTTTAGTAGTGGCTAATCCGATTCTAGATTGGTCATCTAAAGGCAATCCACCCGTTAATTGTTTCCAATTTATGCCACCATCAATAGATTTATAGATTTTAGCTCCTTGCCCCTTTGTCTCAGATATTTGATTGTTCCGCAATCTATCCCAACCAGCAGCATATAAAACTTGAGGATTATTCTCCTCAAAAACCACATCAATAACACCCGTAATTCCGCCAAGGAAAAGAACTTGCTCCCAAGTTGTTCCACCATTCGTCGTTTTGTATAAACCCTTATTGCTATTTGGCTCAAAAGGCAAGCCCATTGCCGCCACATAAATGGTTTGATTATCGGTCGGGTCAATGATTATTTTAGAAATAATGCGTAATTCTTCTAAACCAATGTATTGCCAAGTTTCTCCTAAATTAGTGCTTTTATAAAGACCATCTCCCAAAAAAGGAAAACCAGAAACATTAGGGTCACCTGTCCCTACATAAACCGTATTGGCATCTTGTGGGTCAAAGACAATGTCTCCGATGGCTAAAAATAATTGTTCATCAAAAACAGGTTTCCAAGTCGTTCCCCCATCCATCGTTCGGAAAACACCACCACCAGAATAACCTGCAAAAATGATTTGGTCATTACTAGGATGAACCGCAATAGTATTCACTCTAGCTCCCAAATTACCAGGGCCTTCTGTTTGCCAATCCTTAGTAAAATTATTATTTCTAGGTTTGGCAGCCGTTTTAGCGACTTTCAATGCATCCGTATAAATGTTTAAATCAAAAGAAGGGTCAGGGAAAGACCGTTGTAGGAAAAATTGGTCACTAGGAAAGTATTTTTCCGCTAGTTTTGTCGGAAGGATTTCGGCAATAGGCTTTACCTCTTTTTGGTATAAATAGAGTATGCCTATTCCTGCAATAAGGACAATTAATCCTATAATTTGGTGTAATCTTTTTTGCATATTTGACCTGTATTTAATCTCGGCGAACAGAGTGTTCAGCTAAATTAATCAAAAACGGTTAATTGCTTTTAGTTTTACATCAAAAAAATTAAATTTTGTCTGCAAGTGGGTAATTCTTGAATATGTAGCTTAGGCTTCTAGCCTGAGAAGCCGATAATTTTATTAACCAGATGTACGATGCACTTATCTGATAATTCCTAAATATCTGGTACGTTAAAATCACAGGATTAAAAATTAGGCTCTATAGTGAAAATTGTGGGTGAATTAAAAAACTTACGACTCAGGAGAGTTGTCACGCAATTTTAGCTACCCACACTTTTTATCATAGTGTCATAAATTAAGCGCCTATGGTTTACGTATCAGACACTTTTGGAGGTGTGTGTCAGATACGACATACACTACTCAGGCTGGAAGCCTAAGCTACGGAATTATCCGTAAATTTCTTTTCTAGAAGCCTTCAAGGTATTCATTAGCAAAGAAGTAATCGTCATTGGGCCAACACCTCCAGGGACAGGCGTAATAAAGCTACTCTTTCCAGCAAGGCCATCAAAATCGGCATCCCCTACTAAACGGTAACCTCTTTTTCTACTCGCATCGTCTACCCTATTAATCCCTACATCAATGACGACAACACCTTTTTTAACCATATCTGCGGTTAAATAATCGGCACGGCCAATGGCAGCAATGATAATATCTGCTCGAAGCGTTTCTGCTTTTAAATCTTTGGTTCGGCTATGCGTAAGCGTCACGGTACAATTCCCAACTTTGGCTTTTCTGGATAATAAAATACTCATGGGGGTACCGACAATATTACTTCTGCCAATAACGACACAATGCTTACCAGAAGTTTCAATTTCATAACGGTCTAACATTTGCATAATGCCAAAAGGCGTTGCAGGTAAATAACTGGGTAAACCCAAAGTCATTCGACCAACATTCATGGGATGAAAACCATCTACATCTTTTTTAGGGTCGATGGCTAAGTTGACCTTTTCTTCGTCAATGTGTTTTGGCAAAGGTAGTTGCACAATAAATCCATCAATATCTGGGTCTTCGTTCAATTGTTGCACAATTTCTAAGACTTCCGCTTCTGAAGTATTGGCAGCTCTTCGTACCAAAGTAGATTTAAAACCTACTTTCTCACAAGCTCTTACTTTATTGCGAACATACACTGCACTTGCAGGGTCATCTCCAATTAAAACTGCTGCTAGATGGGGTGTTTTCCCACCTGCTTTTTTCAGCTCCGCTACGTCAACTGCTATTTCTTCTTTTATCGTATTGGCTAATGCTTTACCGTCTATTAGTTGCATATTATATAGGTGTAAAGGGTTAAAGGTTTAAAGGTGTAGAGGTTTAGAGGTTTATAGGTGTAAAGGGTTATAGGTTTAGAGGGTTAGAGGTAGTCCAGTTACCAGTTTTGAATGCCTTAGTCACTAGTTTATTTCAACTAAATTTTCACCTAGTTTAGTAAAATGTCCTATCGCCTCCAAGGACAAACCTTTTGCCTTAGTTATATTTAAAAAATCGTTTATTTGAGCAGATTCAACTGCTACTAAAAGTCCGCCGCTTGTTTGAGGGTCACATAATATATTTTTTTGATAATCTGTTAATGGTCCAATTTTATGTCCATAACTTGCCCAATTTCGATTCGTTCCACCAGGCACACAGTTTTCTTTTAAATAATAATCAATTACCGATTTATGGAGCAAAGGCACTTTATTAAAATCAATTTTAGCAGCTAAATTACTAGCTGCACACATTTCTGATAAATGTCCTAATAAGCCAAAACCTGTTACATCCGTCATCGCCTTAACATAAGGTAATTCCGAAAAAGTTGCCCCTATTTTATTGAGCTGTACCATACTATCTCTAGCTATAAATTGGTCTGTGACACGCAATTTTTTTTTCTTTTGAGCAGTCGATAAAATACCTACGCCTAATGGTTTAGTTAGAAATAATTGACAGGTTTCGGTAGCACCACCGTTTTTCTTTAAGTTTTTCAAAGGCACTCTACCCGTAACTGCTAAACCAAAAATAGGTTCAGGGCTATCAATGCTATGTCCTCCTGCTAAAGCAATACCAGCCTCCAAACAAGCTTTTCGTCCTCCTTCTATCACTTGATTGGCTACTTCTGCTGGCAATTCGTTAATTGGCCACCCTAATATAGCAATAGCTACCAATGGCTTTCCCCCCATTGCATAAATATCACTAATCGCATTAACGGATGCAATTCTACCAAAATCTTCTGGGTCATCTACAATAGGCATAAAAAAATCAGTAGTACTGACAATGCCCGTTCCATCTCCTAAATCTACTACAGCCGCATCATCTCTTTCTTCATTTCCTACAATTAAACTGGGAAAATTAAAAGTAGTTGCCTGTTTCTTCAAGATGGTATCCAATACTTTAGGGGCTATTTTGCAGCCACAGCCTGCCCCATGCGAATATTGGGTTAATTTATATGTTTTTGGCACTTTAATTTTTTATAAGTTAGTTTAGTCCTTCTTCGGAGCAATTGGTCACTATTTATTCATTTTAAGCATTTCAAAAAAGCACCACTAAATAGCTACACGTAGGAAAAGTATATCATCAAAGAGTCAATTCTTTATTGGCATAATTTATTAAATACTGCGCCGTTTTTTCAGGTTCATCCTGCTTAAAATTCATGTATTTAATAGTTGCCGTTTCGTTTTTTTCCAACATATATTGATACTGCTTATCGTAATATTTCAAGGCAATACTTCCAGCAGATTTCAAATCATCAACAGCTAAGTGTTTTAATGCTATCTGATAATTTTGTCCACCTAATCGTTTTCTAATATTATAAAAAGCAGTTTCTAAATCATTTTTTTCCTTAGTCGAATAGTTCTCAATAGAAACAGCTAATCGAACACCAAAAGGCAATTCAATATTGACTAAGGGAGCAGTCTTAATAAGAAAAAAAAAACCATC
>JBGCFJ010000181.1:0-1871 GCA_045106885.1 Saprospiraceae bacterium | reverse complement strand
CCTGTATTTTGATATTCGTATAAATGGAGTCCAGGACTTGTATCCGAATAATCCATCCTCCATGTAGTAGGCCAACCAAGCGGGTCAATTTTTTCTGTCATCGTACAATATAACCAAGCAACTTTTGGATAATTTTTCCATGGACGACCTAAGCCTAATGTTCTTCCATCGTCCCCTGCCCTAGGGCTATTTAGCGCATAAGTTAGGGTACATTCATTAAAAACATAACCATGAGTCGCATTCAATCCTGTTGCGGGAGCGGTAATCCAGCCGCCACCCCAACTACGAATTTCACATGCTTGAAAAAAAGTGGTCCCTCCTCCATATATATAATCGGTACGACCAACAATCAAACATTTTTCAAAATAGGTTCGATTTCCGTCACTTTTTAGATAAAGGGTATCTTGATACCCCGTTAAAGTACAATTGCGAAAGATAACACGGTCTGCCAAAACGGTAACTGCTTGCGCCTGTCCAACAGGGCCTGCCGTATTTTGAATCGTTAAGTTTTCGGCAATAAAACCCGTAGCGGCAACGGTCAAGGTGGCTGCTGTTTGAATATTGGTAGCAGACCAAAGCATGGCATCTTCCGCTGGACATCTCCCTTCAAAACCACCAGATAAACATTCAAAAAGATGATAGCTAATAATGGTTGCTTGCCGACTTTCCCCTACCAATAGTACATTTGTTTTACTAGCTGGAACTAATATTTTTTCTTGGTCGTATATCCCTCGTTTGATAAGAATAATTGTTTGTGTTTCCTTATCATCTGGTACGGCATCAATAGCTGCTTGGATTGCTGTAAAATCTCCTGTCCCATCCAAGGCTACGGTAATGTCAGGTATTATGCTTTGGGCAAAAGTCATAGAAGCGTTAAACCCCATTATCAATAAAGAAAAAAGGAATAATCTAGCGGTCGAATAGAAAGACTTCATAGGCTTGTTAAATTTTAATAATAAATTTTTCTAAAGGTAGTTACATCTGCCGCCCTGCATCATTCCTATATCATCTTTTGAATAGCCATATTTAACATTATCTCTAAGATTTTACTTAGAACGACCCTTTTTCCTTATCATTAGGTTTATTTTTCTTCACTTAGTGGTCTTTCAAGTTAATAGTGACAGGTAGTTCGTAATCGCCAAATTTATTTGGCTGATTCCAAGTAAACATTGAACTAGCCAAATAAATTTGGCTGTTACGTAGGACAGGCTACCCGACAGTATTAATTGGACTAACTACTAAGTCAAAATCAACTAGTTATGAAACTATGGTTTATGCTTGTTTTTTCAATCCTTACATTTTGGGCGAAGGCTCAATATAAAACGGACTTATATGTTGCCCAAGATGGCAGCGGTGATTATACTAGCATACAAGCAGCAATAGAGGATACCAAAAGTTTTCCAGATAAGCGCATTACCATTCACATTAAAAATGGTATTTATGAAGAAAAAGTAAAAGTGCATAGCTGGAATAATAAGGTGACCTTAAAAGGAGAAAGTAAAGCAAACACTATTATTCGTTGGAATGACTACTTTAAAAAAATGAATCAGGGCAGAAACAGTACTTTTCATACCGCTACCCTATTGATACAAGGCGATGAATTTCGAGCAGAAAATTTGACTATTGAAAATACTGCGGGGGATGTTGGACAAGCTGTTGCTGTTTCCGTTGAAGCGGACCGTTGTGTGTTTTACAATTGCAAGCTCATGGGAAATCAAGATACCTTATACGCTGCTGGCTTGAATGCAAGACAGTATTATCAAAATTGTTATATCGAAGGCACGACCGATTTTATTTTTGGTCCTGCTACCGCTTTTTTTGAAAATTGTGTGATTCATAGTAAGAAGACTTCTTATATTACGTCTGCTAAT
>JBGCFJ010000180.1:0-4007 GCA_045106885.1 Saprospiraceae bacterium | reverse complement strand
ATGACTATTTTAATGAATACAGTTATTTAGGTCGAGATGCCAAAGCCATGCTAGTTAAATGGGAAGCCAATGACCCTGAGGTACGCACTTTATGGAAAAAAATGAACAGTTGGGTATTGGCTGGATTTGATAAAACCTACGACAAATTAGGTGTTACTTTTGATAAATTATACTTTGAATCGGATACTTATTTACTAGGAAAAGAGTTGATTGATAAAGGATTAAATGATGGCGTTTTATTCAAAGATGGTAAGCGAGTTTGGACTGATTTGAGTAATATCGGCATGCAGAAAAAGACCATCTTAAAAAGTGATGGAACCTCCACTTATACTTCTCAGGATTTGGGAACAGCTCAAATGCGATATAATGATTATCAAGCCGAACGAGTTGTTTATGTAGTTGGAGATGAGCAAATTTCCCACTTCCAAGGGGTTTTTGAAATATTGAAACGGTTGAAAGAACCTTATGCTGATGGTTTATACCATTTAGCTTATGGGATGGTTGATTTGCCTACTGGTCGAATGAAATCTCGAGAAGGTACGGTCGTAGATGCCGATGATTTAGTGGCAGAAGTAATTGGTGCCGCCAAATCAGATGCCCTAGAACGAGGAGAAATTGTGGATTTGCCAAAAGTGGAACAAGAAAACACCTTCCAACAAATTGGTTTGGGTGCTTTGAAATATTTTATTCTCAAAGTAAATTCCAAAAAACGAATGGTTTTCAATCCAGAAGAATCCGTAGAAACTCAAGGTAATACAGGGCCTTATATTCAATATGCCTATGTTCGATGTAGTGGCGTTGCTCGAAAAGCACCAGAAATTAATATGGCGACTTCGGTTGATTATACCGACTTACAACCACAGGAAAAGGAACTAATTTTGAAGATATTCCAATTTCCTGCTGCGATTGAAGATGCGGCAAAAGAATATGACCCGTCCGTATTGGCTGCTTTTTCTTATGATTTAGCCAAAACGTATAATAAGTTTTATCACGATATTAATATTCTGAAATCTGAATCCACCGCAGCTATGGCTTTTCGATTGAAGTTGAGTGCAGTGGTAGCACGGACTTTAGCGAGTGCTATGGATTTGTTGGGGGTTGAGATGCCAACTCGAATGTAGATTATAGCAGCTTAGGCTTCTAGCCTGAGCAATAATTTAATAGGCTGACCGAGAAATATTGAGTTGCCAAATCTAGTAGATTTAGTACATCTTTTTCTCAATAAAAATTAAGGATTTAGAGGGTGTGGCTTTAATCTGATGTAGTAAAAATTGGTAGTGCTACATTTGTAAGGCTATGTCTAAGTAAACCCCATAAGAAACATTGAGTTTATAAAATATTATAGCCTTACATTTATAGCACTACCTAAAAATCCTATAAGGATTGAACATGAATAGCCCCGTATGAAATGCGGTGGTCACATATTATTTGGTAATTTCCCATCTCTGGAAGAGTTGAACGTGAATTTGCTATATTTTTCATGTTCAACTCTTCCAGAGTTGGGAACATTGCGCTCATTTCCCTACCCCCGCATTTTCATACGGGGTTATTCATGTTTAACCCACTCTGGGTTAGCTATTGTACATCAGATTAAAGCCACACCCAATTTAGATTTACTAAATTTTGGAAATTTAGCAAATCCACTATTCTCGGTCAGCCAAAGTAATAACGCTAACTTCCAAAAAACAATGTTAGCATCCTTCTTTTTTTAAAAAATGTTCCTTAAAAACCAATCGCTCAAATCATTACTCAGGCTAGAAGCCTAAGCTACTTAAAATCTCCTATTTTCTTCGTAATATTGTCGCTTTCCTAACTTGGTTCTACTGAAAAAAGGTCAATTTTGGAACAGGTGTCGGACACTTATCGTATGTAAATGACTCGATTTTAATAATTAAAACATTTGTATTTTATTAAATCAAAGTGTCCGACACCTTTTTTCAGTGAAAGACCTAACCTACTATCCTACAAAATGAAAAAATATACCTCACTATTAGGACTTCTTTGTTGTCTCTCTTTTATCGGTTTCGCTCAAAACCAATCCAGTCTTTCATTAACTGAAATCATGAAGGGCAATCATTTTGTAGGACATTTACCACAGAATATTTATTGGGGAGAAAATAGTCAAGCTATTTATTTTTCGTGGAATCCCGAAGATGAATTGTTGAATAGTTTATATCAAACGACTACAAGTGGTAGTAGCCCACAAAAAGTGAGTATTGATGTGCAGCAAAAACTACCTTCAACTAGAGGAGGCGCTTATAATAAGGCTAGAACAGCTAAAGTCTATGCCAAAAATGGGGATTTATTCCTATTAGATATTGCTAAAAATACGACGACTCAAATCACCAATACTTTTACTAGAGAAAGCAATCCGATGTTTTCAGCAGATGAACAACAAATCTTTTTCCAATTGAATAATAATGCTTTTGCTTGGCAAATTGACAATGGAACAATGACTCAGTTGACCAACTTTAGGAAAGGTAATGCCAAGCCAAAAAACAAAAAATTAAATGCCCAAGAAAACTGGCTTGAGGAAGACCAATTAGCCTATTTCGATATTCTACAATTGAAAAAATCACAACGAGAAGCTAGGGAAACACAACGAGAAGAATTAGCACCTAAACGTCCTACTCCAGTTTATTTAAAAGGCAAAAATATCAGTCAAATTCAAGTAAGTCCTAATGGGCGTTTTGTGACTTATTTATTATCCAAATCACCTAATAGCAAACGAACAAAAGTACCCGATTTTGTAACCGAGAATGGATATTTAAAAGATTTAAATTCTCGTCAAAAAGTAGGAAGTCCTGCGACCACTTATGAAAGAGGCATTTATGACAGTCAAAAAGATACTGCTTATATCATTGATGCTCAACAAATTGACGGTATTTTTGATAAACCAGATTTTTTAAAAGATTATATAGAAAAAGACAGTACTTATTTTCCAAAATATAAAAAAGCAAGGCAGGTCATTATGCTATCGCCTATTTTTAATGTAGCTGGAGATAAGGCAGCTATGGTCGTTCGGTCTATGGATAATAAAGACCGTTGGATTATGGATTTAGACATGGAAACAGGTAGTTTAAAAACCCTAGACCGACAACGAGATGAAGCTTGGGTTGGTGGACCTGGTGTTGGTGGTTGGAATTTTTCTAGTGGCAATATTGGTTGGATGCAAGACGATTATACGTTATGGTTTCAATCAGAAGAAAGTGGTTATTCCCACCTCTATTGTTTGAATACAAAAAATGGAAAAAAGAAGACTTTAACCAAAGGTGATTTTGAGATTTTAGATGCTCAATTATCCAATGATAAAACACATTTTTATTTTAGCTCTAATGAAGTCAGCCTAGCAGAACATCATTTTTATAAAATGAAAGCAAATGGTGGCAAACGAGAGCAACTGACAACTATGGAAGGGAATAATGACGTAACCCTTTCACCTGACGAAAAATATCTGGCCATTCGGCATTCCTATTCTAATAAGCCTTGGGAATTATATGTGATGCCTAATCAAGCAGGCGCAAAAGCTAAAAAAATAACCGATTCTACCACTGATGCTTTTAAAGCCTATCAATGGCGAACACCTGAATTGGTTAAATTTACGGCAAGTGACGGTGTGGAAGTACCAGCAAGATTATACCGAGGAAAAAATGGAACGGAAGGAAAACCAGCCGTAATTTTTGTCCATGGAGCAGGTTACTTACAAAATGTTCATAAATGGTGGAGTAGTTATTACAGAGAATATATGTTTCACAATTTATTAGCGGACAATGGATATACTGTTTTAGACATCGACTATCGAGCAAGTAATGGTTATGGAAGAGATTGGCGGACAGCGATTTATAGGCACATGGGAGGCAAAGATTTGAGCGACCAAGTAGATGGTGCAAAATATTTAACAGAAAAATTAGGGGTCGATAAAGGTAAAATTGGGATTTATGATGGTTCTTATGGTGGCTTGATTACTATTTTTGCGTTTTTCAACCAGAATGATGTTTTCAATTGTG
>JBGCFJ010000018.1:0-1935 GCA_045106885.1 Saprospiraceae bacterium | reverse complement strand
CGGGTTGTATTTGGATGAATTTTGAAGTTGTACTAGGCAAAAAACGCAGACATAGCCTTTGCTATGGCGAGTATTTTTAACGACGTACAGCTTTAAAAGTCGCCAAATTACCCGACAATATTAACTGGACGGACTACTTAGCTACAATATACAAACTCGTTTTAATTTTAGCAGTATTATTTTCTTATTTATCAATTGCGTAGTGTTTAGTAATAATTGCCCGCTGTATTTACTCCCATAATGATATTTTTTTATCTTGGCTACTGATTTGTTGAATTAAGAATACAAATTTTCAACTGTATTGTGAGTGGTTTATCAGGAAACCCCGTATAATAGCTCTGCCAAATAGGTTCTTTAGAGAGATAGCAATTGAATCTATTGTTTACCTAATAAGAAGAGCTATTCAAATTCTAGAATCTTAATGTATAATTAGGAATGCTGAAAAAATAAATTTACAAATTTCAAATTCTAAACTACTAAGGAATGAAAAGATAATAAATGTTACTTCTTGGGCTTAGTCATTTTTCTGTCTTAGTGTTTTAAAAAACTAGTGCATAGCCGAGCTATGGACTCTTTTTTTAAAACGCTAAGACTGGAAAAGGGCAAGCCAAAGTGTAACATTTATTGTTTTTTCATTCCTAATTATCAGTTGGTGGTTTAATTTTAATTTGCATTTTAATTGTATTCCTTATGTGCTGAATCAAATTCTCTTTTTTTAAGCTAAAAGCAAGATAACATGAAACCCTTTTTTATTTTAGCCATAATGTGTATACTACAGTTGGCACCAACAAAAATTGATGCCCAATACGTGGACACCAAAAAAGTAGATGCATCGACTAAATTGTACCTGGCAAAACCAGGCTACAAAACACCCTACGGAGAACCTAGCCCAGACTCGATTAAAGCAGTGATGGATCGTGTACTCCATTACCTTGAGGAAACAACACCATTAGGAATAAGAAATAAAAACACAAAAGAACCAATCATCGATTATAAAAAGATTGACAAAAATTCCATTATCAATCAAGGAACGTTTAGCATCACTAACTATATGTGGGGAGTCACCTACGCATCTATGCTTAATGCTGCAAAACTTACTGGTGATAAACGTTACAAAAAATATGTGGAAGACCGCTTTCAATTCTTAGCGGAAGTAGCTCCTTATTTCTTGGCAGTACTTCCGAAAGACAACAAAGCGGCTGACCCACAAATGCGACAACTGCTTCGCCCCGAAGCACTAGATGATGCTGGTGCTATGTGTAGCGCTATGATCAAAGCTACCATGGATAAGGTGGAGTTTAATGGAAAGCCTATCATTGACCGATATTTTGATTTCGTAATCAATAAAGAGTATCGACTGGAAGATGGTATATTCGCTCGAAACCGGCCTCAAAGAAATACGGTCTGGCTAGATGATATGTTTATGGGGGTTCCAGTCATTGCTAATATGGGGAAACTAACGGGGGAAACAAAATATTACGATGAGGCAATCAAACAAATAATGCTATTTTCCAAACGAATGTTTTTACCTGAAAAGGGCTTATATCGTCATGGATGGGTAGA
The DNA here is from genome assembly GCA_045106885.1 of Saprospiraceae bacterium. GTDB lineage: Bacteria > Bacteroidota > Bacteroidia > Chitinophagales > Saprospiraceae > JAFMDF01. The sequence continues at coordinate 372 of JBGCFJ010000018.1, read as the reverse complement.
GGCCATGCATCCACATCCTGCATTTCACTGGGGACGAGCTAATGGCTGGGCACTGCTGGCAAAGGTGGAGGTATTGGATGCTATTCCAGAAGGTTACCCTGGACGTGAAAAGGTGCTTGCTTTACTGCAAGCTCATATTAATGGATTATCTGCTTTACAATCAAAGGAAGGTTTATGGCATCAGCTCTTAGACAGAAACGATTCCTACTTGGAAACATCGGCAAGTGCCATCTACGTGTACTGTATGGCAAAAGCTATCAACGAAGGCTGGATTGACCCATTAGCTTATGGTTCGCAAACCATACTCGGCTGGCATGGGATTACGACTAAAGTAAACCAACGTGGTGAAATTGAAGGCACTTGTGTCGGCAC
>JBGCFJ010000179.1:0-11972 GCA_045106885.1 Saprospiraceae bacterium | reverse complement strand
TCAACCATTTATACCGCCTTTTTCCCTTCTAAGAAACTCAAAAAATGCGTCCATAATCCATTATGCAAGCATTTTTTGAATTCCTTAGAAGAAAAATTGACTGGTCTAACTGGCTAATTATTTTCTCCACTTTGCCTTACTTAAAAGAATCAGAGCGAAAAGGTAGTAAATTTTTTCAAAGTTTTTAGTATTATTACTTTCAATTTTAAATTCAAACTAAAAATAGTAATGACGAACTACGTGGAGACTACTAAAAAATGGATTAATACCTTCGTTATTCAACATAATCTCTGCCCATTTGCAAAGAAACCCTATTTGCAAAACACGATTCGATATGAAGTATATGAAGGAATGGATTGGGAAGAATTGGGAATTATTTTACAAAATGAAAGCTTATTTTTAAAAAACACGGCTAAATCTACTATAGAAACGACGATTCTTATCATTCCGAATGCTTTAAATGACTTTAATGACTATTTAGACTTCTTAGCATTCGCCAATAGGCTTATATTTGCGCTCGGTTTGGACGGTGCTTTGCAAATTGCCTCTTTTCACCCTGATTATCAGTTTGATGGGACAACCAAAGAAGACGTCACCAATAAAACAAACCAATCCCCTTTTCCGCTTTTACATTTGCTAAGAGAAGAAAGTGTGGAACATGCTTTGGCACATTATAAGGAACCAGAAAGTATTCCTGAACGGAATATGGAGACAATGCGCCAACTTTTTGAAGATAGTCAGTAAATCTTAGTAATTTATAAACACATACTAAGGCCAATGAGGTACTATCATCCAGTAACAGGAAGTTACTGGATAATAAAGCTAGAAATTGAGAAGTACTGACCAATGACTGAAATTAATGACTTTAAATCAACGCATAGCCTTATTAGTCCAACTGGGGGAGTATCTAGTTTCCCAAGATGAATTGCTGCACGCAGTAATGCATCGGACTCATTATAATAATCGTTGGTTGACTATAGAAAATTGTGAAAAAGCAGCGAAGCATATTACACAAAATTTTCTACAATCAAGTCAATTAGAAAATTGGGCGAATCATTATGTCATCAGAGATAATTCCAATCCTAAAAAAGTTGGTATTATTATGAATACGGATATTCCCTTAGTAGGATTTCATGATTTGTTAGCCGTGTTTTTATCTGGCAATCAGGCGATTATTAAATTATCGGATAAGGATAAATTTTTAATCCCTCATTTAATTAAAAAAATGGGGCGTTGGAATTCGGAAGCCAAATCTTATTTTGAAGTGGTGGACCGATTGACCGCATTTGATGCAGTTATCGCAACAGGCAATAATAATGCGACTCGTTATTTTGAACAATATTTTGGAAAATATCCCAATATTATTAGAAAAAATAGACGTACTGTAGCCGTTTTAGATGGAACAGAAACAGCAGATGAATTATATGCCTTAGGCAATGATGTTTTTGACTATTTTGGCTTAGGTACTAGAAATGTGTCGAAACTATATATCCCCAAACATTTTAAGTTTGAACCACTTCTAGAAGCATTTCATAAATATAATAGCATCGTATTAAATACTAAATACAAAAATAATTTCGATTATAATTATGCGATGTTTATGCTTAATAAAGTAGTTTATAAAGCGAATGGTTGTATCATTTTAATTGAAAATGAAGCGATTACTTCAAGAATTGCTTCTTTGCATTATGAATATTATGATAAAGGGGATAATTTAGTAGCTACATTAAATAGTCAAGCAGCAGAAATTGAATGTGTCGTTAGCAAAATGAAATTAGCCAATATAGAAACGGTCGCTTTTGGCAAAGCGCAACAACCGAGTTTAACAGATTATGCAGATGGTGCAGATACCATGAAATTTTTAATTAATTTATAACTTTATAGAAGTCAGAAGTCAGACCTCTTCGTTGTCAGAAGTCAGACAATTTAGGGCGTACTTGGCCTCTGACAGTTAATAACATTAACGGTCTGACAATAAAATGGTCTGACCGCTGACCTCTTAAAAAAATGGCAAATATAGTAGCAATAGTGGGGAGACCCAACGTAGGGAAATCGACCTTTTACAACCGTATGGTTGGAGGAAGACAAGCAATTGTGGATGATGTTAGTGGTGTGACAAGGGACCGAATGTATGGTACTTGCGATTGGAACGGCAAACATTTTACCGTTATTGATACCGGTGGATTTGTTCGAGATTCGGATGAAGTTTTTGAAGTGGCGATTAGAGACCAAGTAAAAATTGCCATTGAAGAAGCAAGTGTGATTGTATTTATGGTGGATGTGACAACAGGCATTACGGATTTAGATGACCAAATGGCTCAAATGTTGCGACGGTCGGATAAACCTGTTTTATTGGCAGTCAATAAAGTAGACAATCACCAAAGAATGATAGACGCGAATGAATTTTGGAGTCTAGGGATAGAAGAAACCTTCTTTTTAGCGGCTATTTCAGGCAGTGGAACAGGTGATTTATTGGATGGGGTTACGGAGAAATTGGAAGTTGAAGGGGAACCAGATGATAGTGGCATTCCCAAATTTGCTATTGTCGGTCGCCCGAATGTAGGGAAATCTTCGTTGACAAATGCGCTTTTAGGCAAAGAACGAAATATTGTTACGCCAATAGCAGGCACAACAAGAGACCCTATTCATTCTACTTATTCTAAGTTTGACAAAGAATTTACGCTGATTGATACGGCAGGCATTCGGAAAAAAGCAAAAGTACACGAAGATTTAGAATTCTACTCTGTGATGCGCGCCATTCGAGCGATTGAAGAATGTGATGTCATTTTCTTGATGATAGATGCCCAAACGGGAATAGAGGCGCAAGATATGAGTATCTTTAATTTAGCGAAGAAACGAAATAAAGGCATTGTTGTCCTAGTTAATAAATGGGACTTAATGAAAAAAGAAACGAATACGGCAAGAGATTTTGAGCAAGAAATGAAAAAGAAAATGGCGCCATTCGTAGATTTACCAATTATTTTCATTTCTGCGCTAGAAAAACAACGAATTTTCAAAGCAGTAGAAGCAGGTTTAGAAGTATTTGAGAATAGAAGTCAAAAAATTAGAACTTCGGTCTTAAATGAAGTTATCGGAGATGCGATTGAGGCTTATGAACCACCTTCGCATCGAGGTAAATTTATCAAAATAAAATACATTACGCAGTTACCAACTTATTACCCAGCTTTTGCTTTTTTCTGTAATTATCCAAAGCATATTAAGGAAAGTTATAGGAATTATCTAGAAAATCAGTTGCGTAAGAATTTTAACTTTAAAGGCGTACCGATTAGTGTATTTTTTAGAAAGAAATAAATCAGTTGTGGAGGGCAAAGGGCAAGGGGCTTAGGGAATCACCTCAGGCCGTCAAGCTAAGCATTTTAACCCATCCCCAGCCCTTCCCTTTGAAGGGAAGGGAGTCGTCTAATTTGCAAATTATTCGGTATAATTACCGAGAATTGACCAATTTGACAAGAATTCGTTCCCCTCTTTTTTAAGAGAGTGTTTAGGGGAGAGTTAATTTCGAGCTAATTTTTCTTAGCTTGACGGCTATGAGGAATCCATCCTCCGCCCCTTGCGCTTTGCCCTCCGCTAAATAGTATACTATGCTCCAACCCATTTCCGTCGAAGAAAAAGAATGGCTGCAATCGCTGAAAGCGGGCAAACAAATTGCTTTGCAACGAATCTTCAATCACTATTATAAATACTTGGTGGTAACGGGCTATAATATTACAGGAGATAATGAAAAAGCCAAAGACCTTGTTCAGGATGTCTTTTATGAATTATGGAAAAAACGAGAAAAATTAGACATTCAATCTTCGCTAAAATCCTATCTTCGACGAGCCGTTGTTAACCGTTCTTTAAATTATATTAAAACTCAGAAACGTTTTGATTTTGGAGATGAAAATTTTGATGCCCAAACACCCGACCAAACAGTTTCAGCACAAAAGACATTGGAAGCCCAAGATTTAAAATCAGCACTTAACAAAGCCATTAATGGTTTACCAGCCAAATGTAAGGCTATTTTTATGCTCAGTCGATACGAAAAATTATCTCATAAAGAAATTGCCGCCAAGTTAGATATATCTACAAAAACCATTGAAAATCAGATAACTAAAGCATTAAAGATAGTTCGAGCTGCTGTTGAAAAATATGATGCACTTGGTTTACTAATATTGTTATTAAATATTTTTTAAAATATACTCCTTTTTAATGGGGGAAACTTCATTTATTATTGTCTAAGAGAATAGAGGTAGTTTAGATTTCCAACCAAAGAAATATTTGAAACCCTTTTCTCTGGCTAGAAGCCTAAGCTACTTAAACACAAAGTAATCAAAAAAATTGGTCATCTGTTATTTGTCATTGGTCTTTGCCAATGACTGATGACCGATGACTAATGACCATTATAAAAATGAATAAGGAAAATTACTTAACGCTACTTTTTAAAAAACTGAAGGGTGACATTTCACTCGAGGAGCAATCCATGTTGGATGTTTGGACTAGTCAATCTATTGATAATGAAAAACTAGCCAAAACAATAGAAAAGGATTGGTTATTAACCGAGCAATATGAAGCGCCAAGCGAGATAGAAGTCGATATTACCGCTGATTTTAAATTGCTGCAAGAACGAATTGAAAGAGACAATAATTTAGTAGAATCCGTTCAAGATAATTTAAGAATAGCGCATCAGCCAATTGGTAAAGTAGTTGGGTTAAATACAAAAAAATCTAGTAATCGTTGGCTTGGTTGGGCAGCGGCGGCAGTCGTAGCCCTAGCAGTAGGATTTTGGTTTACCGCTCAACCTACCATAGCGACTATAGACCAATTAGCCGCTAATACCCAATACCAAGAGCAAAAAACAATTACTTTAGCTGATGGTACTAAAGTCTGGTTAAATGGTAATAGTCAATTGAGCTACCCTGCTAGTTTTACAGGGGAACAAAGAAGCGTGCAGTTAACAGGAGAAGCTTTTTTTGAGGTCACCAAAAACCCAAACCAACCTTTTGTTATCACAACCGATAAAACGAAAGTAACCGTTCTCGGAACTTCCTTTAATGTCAGAGCCATCATCGCAGAAAATGCTACAGAAGTAGTCGTAAAAACAGGTAAAGTTAGATTTGAGAATAGTACTGGCGACAAACAAGTGGAGTTAACTGCTAATGAAAAAGGAGTTTATGATGCGTCAAATAATAGGATTGAAGAAACCGCAGAAGAAGATATGAATGAAATCGCTTGGCAAAGTGGAAAATTAGTCTTCAAGAATATTCCACTTAAAGAAGTAATTGAGGATTTAAATAGACAATTTGAAGTTACTATTAAAGTATTGAATACGGATTTAAATACTTGTGAGTATACTAGTTTAGACAAAACAGCAACTGGCATTAAGCCTATTTTAGCGTCTATTGCTAGTAATTTTGAAATGACGATTAAAACATTAGGCGATACTTCTTTTGAGTTGGTTGGTGGGATTTGTAAAAAATAGTTTTTTCTAGTATCTTTCCGTTTCTGGAAAGCGCTCTAAACAAGCATTTTTTCTATACTTTAAATTACTGGATAATAGAAAACCATCTAGTAATAAAGCGTCAGCTAAAAGATTGATATTGAAAAATAATTAACTATTTCTCTTGTTCGTCAAATCCGTTGCCTTCATTAATCCGTGGGTAGAAAATAGACCCACAGATTAATGAAGGCAACGGATAATTATCAATTTTTTTCCTGATTATCTAAATAAAATCACCCGAAATTAGAAATTTATATGAGAAAAACCCTGTTAATCCTAACTGGTCTTTTCATAGCCTTTACTGCTATGGGGCAATCGGAATTGGAGCAACGCATGGATTTTTCCGTGGATAATTTACCTATTTCAGACGTACTTTTATCCCTCTGTGAAAAAGCAGATATTAGTGTTTCTTTCCAAAGCAGTGTATTTTCAGCTGACCAAAAGGTTTCCTTCCAACATACGAATAAAACACTTAAATATTTATTAACTGCCTGTCTAAAAGATACAGAAATTGGTTATAAATGGGAGAATAATCGAATAGTCCTCTATCAGAAGCCTCCACCGATTTATACAATTAGTGGTTTTCTAGAAGATAGCTTGTCTGGAGAAAGATTAGTGGCCGCCAATGTGTATGATTATATTTCTGGAAAAGGAACTACTACTAATGAATATGGCTTTTATAGTCTTTCTATTCCAAGAGGAAAGGCAGCATTAAGCTTCTCTTATTTAGGATTTAATCCCAAAACCTACCAACTTAACATTCAAAAAAATTTACATTTTAATGTACCCCTAAAAGCAACTATTACTTTGGCAGAAGTAGTGGTCGTGGATAGTAAACATCAAGTCAAAGAAGGTTTATCTGTAACAGATGCCCCTAATTATGCTTCTGGAAAATTAGCAAAAATGCCTTCTATTGGTGGAGAACCTGATATTATCAGATATTTTCAAACTTTACCTGGGGTCGAGGCAGGTGCAGGAAGTTTTGGAGGTATGCACGTTAGAGGTGGAGAAGCAGACCAAAATTTGGTTTTATTGGATGGTGTGCCTGTCTATAATTCGAGTCATGCGCTAGGCTTATTTTCTATTTTTAATGAAAGTATCGTTAAAAATGCTCGAATATATAAAGGAAAATTTCCATCAAAATATGGTGGTCGTTTATCTTCTGTCGTAGATATACAGACCAAAGAAGGGAATGATAAGGAATTCAAATTTGGTGGAGCAGTTAGCCTTTTTGCGACAAGCCTTTTTGCAGAAGGGCCTATAAAAAAAGAAAAAACTTCCTTTTTTGTTTCTGGTAGAAGAACCCACTTGGACCCCTTATTTAACATAGCAATAGAGGAAGAACCGGGAACAGGAGATGTTGATTTTTTAGGCTATTATTTTTATGATATTAATGCTAAAGTCAACCATACTTTTTCAGATAAAGATAGAATTTATGTAAGTTTTTATAGAGGCGCAGATAATCTGAGGTCTTTAAGTTCATCTGATTTAGATGTTATTATAGATAATGCAGAAACGGATTCTATCACTACTCTTTCAGAACAAAGTGATTTTATTAATATCAATTGGGGAAATACCATTCTTTCTACTCGTTGGAATCGGGTTTGGAACAATAAACTATTTTCTAACCTTACAGCTACTTTTAGTGAATTTAATTTTCAATTATTTACAAGTGGCGCAACAGAATTTGAAGGCATCGAAGAAACTACTTCCAATGTCAGTCAATACCTTTTTGATTCTAATATTCAAGATATTGCGCTTAAAATTGACTTTGACTATGTCTCTAGTCCTAAACATCATTTAAAATTTGGGGGCGGTATTTTAGAGCGAATTTTTTCACCAGTTTTTCAGTTTCAGGATTTAAAAGATTTAGAAGATTATGAATTTGACCCTCATGAAGGTTATATAGAAACCGATAGTTTTACGACCAATCCTTATTATGCAACAGAACTTAATTTTTATTTGGAAGATGATGTGAAATTTACGGATAAATTAAGCGCCCAATTGGGCTTTCATAATGCAGTTTTCACCGCCGCCCATTCCGCTTGGGTGTCCTTTCAGCCTAGACTTTCTGTTCAATATAAAGTTCATCCATCGGGAGAAATTTATGCCGCTTATAGCAAAATGAGTCAATTCCTACATGTCTTGAGTCCTGCGGGTGTAAGTATGCCTTTTGATTTATGGGTCCCTTCTACTAAAAAAGTACGCCCACAAATTGCCCATCAGTTTTTAGCAGGTATCGCTTGGGACTTACCTAAAAATTTCACTTTTGGTACAGAAGCTTATTTTAAAAAATTGGATAATTTAATTACTTATCAGGCGGGTATAGAGGACGTACTTTCTGGTAACGACGAAGTGTTCGATTGGGAAAATCAAGTTACTTCTGGAGAAGGATGGAATTATGGTTTGGAAGCTTCCTTAAAAAGAACCAAGGGCAGAACAAATGGCTTTATTAATTATACTTGGTCGCACGCCAATCGTCGTTTTGATGGTTTAAGTAATAACCAACGTTTTCCTTTCCGTTACAATAGAAGACATGCGGTCAAAATTGGTTTAAATCAAGAATTTACACCCAAATTTAATATTTTTGCCTTGTGGACTTATGGTTCAGGGCAATACACGACTCCTCGCACAATTGAAGTTTACGGTGATGGTACTCGATTCAATGGATTTGATTTAGATCTCCTTGGCTCAGATGGTCCTTTAAATACTTTCCGCTTACCTGCTAACCATCAATTAGATATTAGTTTCAATTGGCATTGGCCTAAAACACGAGCCGACCATTACCTAACAATTGGCATCAAAAATGTTTATAATCGAACCAATCCACTTTTTGCTATTCGCGTTAGAGATATAGAAAATGGTGAAATTATAAACAATGAAGATTTTCCGGGGTTGCCTATTTTTCCTTCTTTTCGGTATAGTATTAAGTTCTAATTACATTCCCCCAACTAACATCACCGCATTCTGCGTCATCCGACTTGGTCCTCGCCAAAACATCCGATACTGCGTATTATCCAACAATAAAACGACCTTCCCCTGCCCTATCGGCTGTACGCCTGCAAAAGCATTTCCAGCCATTCGCTTTAAATTGTCAGAAGCTGCATAACCAGAAGCCAATAAATTAGGATAGCGAGCATAGCGCCCAACTGTTTGGAAATTAGGATTCGGCTTTAGCGCATGCGACCCAAATTTCAAGGAATAAACATCTGAGGTCATCCCAAAAGCCAATGGATTTGTCGTATCTAAGGTACCGTTCAAAGCAGCTCCAGGAATATTCTTTTTACCATGATAATCTCGACGGTCAGCAAAGGGCACAAATTTAGCCATTACCGTAGAATCTTTAGGCGCTTTAAGTAATTCGACACCTGTTAAACCAGAAGCTTTTTTAGTCAAAAAATCAGCCGCACTTTCTGAGCCAATTAACACCCCTCCTGCACTCACCCAATCTCTTAAAATCTTAATTTGTGCTTTGCCAAATAATTGTTTTAATCGACTGCCACCGCCTGGTAAAATCAACACATCATAATCGTGCAGATTCGCATAACCATAGCGACTACCCAATTTAGGAATAGCAGTTTGCGCAAAAGTGGAGGTACGGATGCGCTCTATGGGTAAAGCCGTTACTTGGTCAAATAAGAAATAAAGTTGACCAGAAGTATAGGTATCAAAAGGAGGCTCGACCAACATCGCTACTTTTGGCTGCTTGACAGGACGCATATTATTGGACAAAAAGTCAATTCCAGACTTCATTCTACCTGTATTATGTCCGTCGATAACAACTCCAGCAGCGGCAGCAATTTCTTGCATATCTGCTTTTATCTGCTTGACTTTATCCATGTTTCGACCCATTAAAATGACTAATGAGCCTTCAGAATATTCTTTTTTACCATCATTAAACGTTTTTCTAGCAGACCGTACTCGATATTTTTTCTGCCAAAGCATGGCTGGTAATAACCAGATAAATTAAGGGTCTGCCTTCATAAGTTTCGCCATAATTACCGATAGTAATTCTATCTGATGCTTCGGCTACCTTTTTCATATACTCAACCGTGGCAGCATATTCGGTGAATCGTTCGCCTAATTCGTAGCCCAAGACTTTTGCTGGAGAAGGAATGGCTGGATTATAGGTTAATTCAGGCTCGAAGGCGAAACGGTCAGGGGTTAAGTTGACTTGGGCACTAATTTGAGTATAAATAAACCCTAATAGCCCTAAAAAAAAGGCTTTTCTTACGCTTTGAGAAACAGTCATTTTTTACTAGATTATTGTTGGCGAATGAATCTTGTTTTTAATTTTTGGTGAAGGTAGGGAATAATCTAGAAATGTAAGGGGTTTTAGAAAAGGATACTTGCCAAATCTCTATCATCAGAATTATGTCAAATTAACGCATCAAAGTCCCCAATTAAAAATTCAGTTTGATTTTATCTTAAATTCCATTATCTTTGGTTCGTGCAAGCCGCACAAGCCCGATGCCCGAGAGCGCAATGGGAGAGGCCGTTCACTAAAAAAAAGGAGGTATTATGAATTTAACAACGTCAAAAGTTACATTTCTTACAGATAGCAAATCAAACAATTCAACCCCAAACAACGGGCTGTCTTAATACATGCAGCGTAGGGGATATCGCCTACACTCGCATAAGTTTATTTGCTTAGTAAGCAATTAACTCAACGGGAATCCCTTGTAATTGTAAGATTGCAAGGGATTTTTTATGTATTATTTAGTAAAGTAGCCGCATTTGATTCATCCACCACCTGATAATAATAAACTTGCTCAATTGGCAGCCAACTTAGCTCAAGGGGGCTGGAATCTTGGCTAAATATTCAGGATTGGCTGCTAAAATATTTAGTGCATCCGCATCTAATACCAACGATTGAGTCGCTTTTTATAGGCTTTCTAAAAAAGCAATTTGGGTGGTCTTTTTTGGGTCTAAACTACAACCAATACCAATCGCTTTATATGTAGCATAATCGGAAAATTCGCTAATATAATCGTCGGCTTTATCTAAATTGGCCATTGCTTCGGGGCAACTAATTTGTAAGATAGTATACCCACATTTTGGTGCATGGGTTGTTACTAAACCTGCTCCACTTTGCAAACAAGTTTTGGTTGCTAAAACGGCTGCCCCCATTTTACCGAGACTGCCAACAATTAATAAAGCCGTAGCTTCGGTACGATATAGCAATCTTTTTTCGGGTAATATTTCAAAAGTAAGAATATTTGGAGAATTGAGATAATTGACGTAATTTTAAATATAACAATTGGTTACCTTTAATCCATTTTTTTAGTTAAATTTGTCCAATGACACTTCCTTTAAATAAGAAACTACACATTAACTACCCCTGTTCAGACGGAAAACCTATGGCAGACAATACCCGCCAATGGAACTGGATTAACTTTATCAAAAATGGTTTAGAAGAAACAACCGCTAATCAAGTTATTTTTGTAGCGGGTGATTTATTATGGTATCCAGTTGAAGGCAATAACAAACTTAGAGTAGCACCAGATGTAATGGTCGCTATTGGCAGACCAAAAGGAGACAGAAACTCCTATTTACAATGGCGAGAAGCAAATCTTCCTCCACAAATTGCTTTTGAGGTATTATCTCCAGGTAATACCAAAAAAGAAATGGCGAAAAAATTACTTTGGTATGAAAAATACGGAGTGATAGAATATTATGTATATGACCCTGATTCTAATAAACTAGAAATCTATAACCGAACAGCAGATAAATTAATCAAAATTGATACTAAAGATTGGACTAGCCATTTATTGAAATTTAGACTTTTGTGGACAACAGATACGTTAAAGATATTTCATCCTAATGGTACTCCTTTTTTATCTTATGCTGAAGTGATTGCTGATGTAAAATCCGCTAAAACAGCGGTTACGACCGCTAAGGCTAAAATGGTGAAAATTAAAGTCGAGAATAAAGAAATCAAGATTGAAAATAAAGAAATCAAGATTGAGAATGAGGAAGTCAAAAGTGAAAATGAGGAAGTCAAAAGTGAAAATAAAAAAGTTAGGGCTGAAAATGAAGCAATCAAATTAGAAGCAAAAAAAGCTAAAGAAGAAGCTGCTTTATTAGCAGCTAAATTAAAATCTTTAGGAATTGACCCTACTTCATTGATTTAAAGACGGTATATGGTTGACTGTGCACGGTTGACGGTACAACGATGGTAATTAGTACCTTATTTTTAGTGGCAGTAGGCAGTCAGCAGTGGCAGTAGTATTAACCGCAATATCTCAATGATAATGATTTTGGAGTCTCTATTATCCCGTAACTTCCCTGTCTTGGGACGTTAAGTTAGGTCTTTGAAATAGTCAGAAAGTTGTAACTTTTAATCAATCAAAACTGTAGTTTTCCAAGAGTGCTGGTTAGGATTTTTAATCCGAAACCTCTATTCTCTCGCCTCTGGCGAGAATTAGGACTAAACACTCGCCAGAGGCGAGAGAAATAATGGTATCGGATTAAA
>JBGCFJ010000178.1:0-2249 GCA_045106885.1 Saprospiraceae bacterium | reverse complement strand
CAAACCCGCCATAATTTCACAAAAAAGCACTCATAAAAGCTCCCCATTTCACTAAAAGCAAAACGGGGAGCAACTCAAAAATGAACTGGCTTTTATTCGTTATTTCCTAAGATATATCTTGCGGCTTGCTGTGCCCTTCCTGCCGTTTTGAAAATAAAGCGTTTATCTTCCTTTAATTTGTTAAGCCATCCTTGCAAATAGGCAGCATTATTTTCTACTATTTCTCCGTAATTAATGCCTGCCTCGGCACTCAAAAAAGCTGCGCCCATTTCAGCAATCAACTCTTCCATACTATATGGAATTGAACCAAATTTATTAGGCTCGGTGATGCCGTAGTAGTCAAACGATAACAGGCTTAAGAGCCAGCAAATATAATGTCAAAATCTATGGTGGTTCGAGTACTTGTGATACAGAAATCACTTTACAAAATAGTGCAAGCTCTAGGTCACTCCCCAACGACTTGATAGAATTAGGGACAAGATTGCAGTTGCAGAAAATCTATTTAGATTGGGTGGCAGGCAAATTAGCGGATACAGAAGTTTTTGTCTTGGAAAAATCTTTAGATGGCATCGACTTTAAACCTATCCAAACCATCACTCCTTACAGCTCCAACGCTCAAGATAATACACCTGATTATGGTATAAATTACTATCGAATCAAACAACAATTTTTAGATGGTAAAAGCAGATATTCTCCTGTAAGACAAGAGACTTACCATATTGATGAATCTGCTATCACCATTTATCCAAACCCTGCCCAATCGGTAGTAAATGTAGGGGTTGGTCATTTTTCCAATCTGGAAGGAGAGTTGCTAATTTTTAATCGTTTGGGCAATCAAGTAGCACGGAAAAAATTGGAGCAAACTGGAAGTACGGTAAGTTTTGATACTAGTAATTTCACAAGTGGCATCTACTTTCTGATTATCCAGCCAAAGAAGGGAAAAATGCAAACCCGACAATTTATGGTGGCTAACGAATGATAAAACCAAAAAACGAATAGGGTTTATTGCTTTCTTAATATTTTGTTCGTAGTTTGTCCGTCTATTCCCTCCCCATACTTCCCCCCTTAGATAGATAAAAACAAAAAGATGAACAAAATCAAACACCTATTTACCCTATTGGTAATGCTTACCAATGTAATTCCTTCCTTTGCACAGACCAATTGTGACCATCCTGATTACGCACCTATAGTTGCACTTTACGAGGCTACCGATGGAGACAATTGGACCACTTCTTGGGATTTATCCAATTGTGATGTCTGTTCCCATTTTGGGATAACTTGTAATGAAAATGGTCGAGTCTCTAGAATTGAATTAGATGCAAATAATTTAACTGGTTTCATTCCATCAGAAATTGGCGAATTTACCAATTTGGTTTCTATAGACCTTGCTAAAAATACACTATCTGGCTCTATTCCTAGCAACATTGGCCAGCTAACTTCACTTACTGGTTTAATGCTAACTGATAATCAGCTAACGGGTAACATTCCTGCAGAGATTGGAAATCTAACGGAATTATCAAGCTTATCGCTAAATTTTAATGTATTGTCTGGTGAAATCCCAAACAGTCTAGGCAATTTAGAAAAAATCATCTTCTTGACTCTAAGAGGAAATAACTTATCAGGAAGTATTCCTGGTAGTCTAGGGAATTTGAGCATTGGTGAAGTCTTAATCCTAGACGATAATAATCTTTCAGGTAGTCTTCCCAAAGAACTAAGCACTTTTGGCAACCAGCGAGAAATCAATCCTAATGCCCGAGGAGGAATCAATGTTGCCAACAATAATCTTTCTGGTTGCTATCCCATTGAATTTAGGGCTTTTTGTAGAACTGATTTTGGGTTGATAGTTGATGGAAACGAAAATTTAAGCGACTTCAGCGAATTTTGTTTTTTTGAAGATGGAGTTTGCGATACCAGTATTTTAAATTGTGATAACTTACAATTCATTAGTGATAGTAGTAAAGCAGTTATTAATGGGTTATCTACCTCTTCCAGAGTAGAAATGATTGGGAAAAACACCAATTATCAAACTATCGTTATCTGTGATGATGACTGTTCAGAAAGTCAAGAAATTCCCGATTTACAAAGCGGTGAATATACTGTAAAAGTAAATCTATTTGATGGGAATAATTATTGTTATAGAGAAGAATTGCTAACGATTGATGGAAATACTCCTGCTAGTGGAGTTGCAAACTGCAGTCAGCTAATTTTTATAGGCGAAGGTGGAAAAATCATCGTTGACGGCTTAACCG
>JBGCFJ010000177.1:0-4639 GCA_045106885.1 Saprospiraceae bacterium | reverse complement strand
TTATTCAGCATAGCCGTTGCTACGTTGAATAATTTTAACGCAGCTAAAAGTAAAAAGAATCCGCCAGGCTGGTAGGTTATTATTTTCCTCGCCCCTAACTAGTGATAAAATAAGTCATTCAGGACAATGGGCTGGTAAAATTACCTCTGATGATGCAGGAAGTTCCTTTGGGAGTATTGCCTATAAAATACCAGCTAATTATGAAGGGAACATCATTCGATTAGATGGGTTTATGAAAATTAAAAATGTTGAAAAAGGTTTTGCTGGTTTGCTTTTAAGAATTGATGGGGCTAGTTATCCACAATTATGCTCCCAGGTGGTCTAAGAAGTAGGATATCTGGTCTTGGGGTTTATTATCCAGATGGTACAGAAACGCAAAGAATCGGTATTGTACCTGACACTCCAACGATACAAGGAATCAGAGCAGGCAGAGATGAATTAATTGAAAAAGCGGTAGAATTAATATCGAATCAATAAAAATCAATAAATTTGCTGTCGAAATAAATTTCCAATAAAAGCATCTTGATAAATGGTATTGAAGATAGTTAAATTTCTATTCATTTTTTGTAGCGCTACTCCCCTACTCTTTGCTAATCCTACCACAGATTTTGAAACAGCCAATACTGCCTATCAAAAAGGAGATTACGCTACGGCTATTGCTCAATATGAAAATATCCTTAAATCAGACAACTATTCTGAAGGATTGTATTATAATTTAGGCAATGCCTATTTCAAAACCAATAATTTGGGGAAATCCATTTTATATTATGAAAAAGCCTTATTAGCTGCCCCTAGAGATGCTGACATTCTACATAATTTAGAAATAGCCAAAGCTAAAACGAAAGATGATTTAGACCAAATCGGTAAATTTTTTCTGGCAGCATGGTGGCAAGGCGTACATAAATCTATAAGTGCCAGTGTCTGGGGAATACTGACTTTATTAAGTCTTTGGGCAGGTATTGCAGGGTTTATTTTATGGTTATTTGGTTCTTCTAGAACCCATAAAAAACAAGGATTTATCGGAGGAATAGCTTTAGTTTTATTGAGTATACTACTCTATTTCTTAGGAAATAGCCAAGCTAATTTTGAGCAAAATAGTCGAACCGCTATTGTTTTAGAAAATACAATTGAATTAAAAAATGGACCAGATGTGCAGAGTACTGGCGTTATTGACATCCATGAAGGATTGAAAGTCGAGTTAATGGACCAGATTGGAGATTGGTATAAAGTGAAGTTAGCAAACGGAGAAGAGGGCTGGTTACCGCTGAATAGTTTGGCAGAAATATAAGTAACACCGCTCTGTGATTCACAAAACAATATACACACGAAACACAACTCACAGAGCTATGTTATTGGCAAAATCTAACCAATAATTAGCAAATAATTCAGGTTCTTCTGCTGCCACCCAATGCCCTCCAGAGGCTACCCGATAAACCGTTTGTCCATTTGCCATCCGTTCCGCATAACCCAAAGATAGTGGAATATAAGGGTCATTATCGCCCCAAATAACCAATACAGGTTTTATTTTTGTCAATGCTAGGTATTCGTCTTCCCAACCTTTAAAAACAGAAGGACTCATCGCTCGATATAATTTCAAAACCGTCTTTTGCATTTTCAAACCAATCAAAGCATAACCTTTTTCTAAATAGGCATCACTTAATTTAGGGCTACTTTTCCTCAACGCATTTTTATAGAGCTTTTTATTCATCAATAATTGAGACAATTCTCCGATAATCGGCGTTCGCCAAACCCTCCCCCAAAAATGCCATTTATAATCTGAGAAAAACAAGGTATTCGTAATACAAATAGATTTTACCTGGGTCTGATTTTTAACAGCCCAAGTCACTCCATAGAAAGTACCTACATCGTGCACGATTAAATGAATAGGTTCAGTAATATCAATCGCTTCTAGAAAGGAAGCTAACCAATTTTGACAACCATCTAAAGTGAAATCAAAATCGGTCGCAATATCCGAACGTCCAAAGCCTGGCAAATCTGGTGCAATGCAGCGATATTGTTGACTTAACAATGGTATTAAGTCATCCCACGAATCTGCAGAATCTGGATTGCCATGAATGAAAACGATGGGTTCTCCTTTTCCAGTATCTTTATAAAAATAGTCAATGTTGTTGATGCGAATAGTCATAGCATTCAAATATAATACAAAAAGCGAAGTGAACCTAATCACTTCGCTTTTTTCTGTTTAGCCAAGAAGAGAAAGCAACTACCTTAAAAAAATTAAATCCTATTTCCGAGGGGCTATAGCAGTTAATAGTTTCAAGGCAGTACTTTTCAAGATGGCTAAAATCTTTATCTATTCTAAGATATAGAACAGAAATTAACGATAAGAATCTTGCAAAAATGCTACGCTCTGTACGCTAATTTCTCTTATTAATTTACGAGTTCACCGTCTCGATAATTACAGATGCTACCTTATAAGGGTCAGCAGCAGAATTCGGACGACGATCTTCTAAATAACCACTCCAATCGTGCTGTACCGTATAAATTGGAATACGGATAGAAGCACCACGGTCAGAAACACCATAAGAGAATTTGTCGATAGACTGTGTTTCGTGTAAGCCCGTTAAACGTTGCTCATTATCTGGACCATAAACGGCGATACAAGCTTCAATTCTTTCTTTTGGTGCAAACTTATTACAAACAGACTCAAAATATTCTTTGCTATTTGCTGTTCTCAATGCAGTATTAGAAAAGTTAGCGTGCATACCAGAACCATTCCAGTCTCCTTTTATTGGCTTACAGTGGTAATCTACTACTACACCATACTTTTCAGCAGTTCTATCTAATAAGTATCTAGCTACCCAAATTTCATCTCCAGCTCTTTGTGCGCCTTTTGCGAAAATTTGGAATTCCCACTGTCCAGCCATTACCTCACCGTTGATACCTTCAACGTTCAATCCTGCATCTAAACAAATATCTAAATGCTCTTCTACAATTTCTCTACCATAAGCGTTATTCGCTCCTACAGAACAATAGTATGGTCCTTGAGGCGCAGGGTATCCATCAGCAGGGAAACCTAATGGCTTACCAGTTTCTGGGTCTTGTAAAACATATTCTTGCTCAAAACCAAACCAAAAATCATCTGTTTTGTCAGAAATAGTCGCTCGTCCGTTAGACTCGTGCGCAGTACCATCTGCATTCAATACCTCAGTCATTACTAAGTAGGCATTCTTACGGTCTGGGTCTGGACAAATGAAAACAGGCTTTAATAAACAGTCAGAAGCTCCGCCCTCTGCTTGTTGAGTAGAAGAACCGTCAAAAGACCACATTGGTAAATCTTCTACTTTTCCTGTGAATTTTTCGCTATCAACGATTTTAGTCTTACTTCTCATTGATTGCATTGGCTTATAGCCATCTAACCAGATGTACTCTAATTTAATCTTAGCCATCGTTAAATTAAGTTTTAATATTGATAAATAAATAGGGTTGTTATCCATTTAGATATTCTCCACAATAGTTATTGGGAAATGATTCTAAAATTCAGCCCTAAAGTTTTGTTTTTTCAAATACACTAATTTCTAATAATAATCTTCAATTATTATGAAATATATTTTAAAAGGTTGGTCTATAAACTTGGTTAGGAAGCTATTTTTGCTAAATATTTATCTAACTGATAATCAATTCTTTCTAGCTTAAAATAGGAAAAACACAAATTTATAACTTTTTATCCATTTAGAAAAAATATTCAAGGTTTTTAAAATAGAGGATAAAAATTTTAGTCGAGTGATTTTTACTTAGAAATGTCTTTCATCATTTCTCTCAACAGGTGTAGGAGCTAATTAAAATCAACTCCTACCCTATTTTTGGTTATATATGCTAAAAAAATCTAGCCTTAGATTTCTTATTTTAAAACCCGTAAGTGAAGGCTAAAACGAAAGATGCTAATCCATCTGTTTCTGCCCCGTCCGCATCTAAAAATACATTTTCGTCATTGGTGTCTAATCTGATTTCAGGAATGATTGTTAGATTTCCAATTGAGTAATTCGCAGAAATTGTAAAATCAGAAGCATTCGTTTCTGCAAAATCCCAAACTGTTCCTTTGTCCTTGAAAAATTCGTATCTCGCACCAATCTTTAAATTATCGCTCGTTGCTAATTGTGCGTATAATGCTGCACCGCTAAATCCTGAATCATCACCAGTATCTGTAATCGTAGCATTTACGCCTAAATATAATTTTTCAGTTACATCAATTCCGCCAGTTAAATCTACTTGCGTGTATCCGTCACCAAACAAACCATTTAAATAAAAACCACCATAACCTACTTGCGCACCAAAGAAATAATCTCCAAATGGATTAAATTCAGTTACATCTGTTGGGTTTAAAATCGCTGCCATAATACTGACACCACTTTCAGTTTCTACATCGAACTTCAGTCCTGTGTGAGAGAAAGGACCATAAGAAAACATATAAGAAGTAGAGTAATTAAAGTTAGCTGTTGGAGAAATCACTTCATATCCTAAGAAAGTGTTGAAGTTACCCATGGTAATTTTTGCGTTGTCTCCTACATTGAAATAGGCATACATTTGGTTAATAATTTGACCAGTACTAGAGTATCTTGGAGAATCAAAAACAGCATCAGAACCTCTTGGTCCAAAAACCATATCTACTACTACACCC
>JBGCFJ010000176.1:0-16659 GCA_045106885.1 Saprospiraceae bacterium | reverse complement strand
TTTAATAATCAATATATTATACAAAAAAAAGTATTAAGACTTACATTTCTACCGCTTTCTTTATCTCTAGTTACCAACAGTCTCAAAAAGTTATCCACATTATGTTAATTTCTTTACATCTCAAAAGTTGATAATAGATTGTACTTTTGTTGTCACTCGTATTTAACGTTTTTTCAGGTTATCCTAATTTACTAAATTTTAAAAATTTAGCAAATCAGTACTTTGAGAAAGCTTAATTGTAAAGTAAAGAACTATTTCACTAATAAACCAATCGACTATGAAGTTCAGTATCTCTTCTTCTGAATTATTAGCCCAACTACAAATTGCAGGAGGCGCAATTGGGTCGAATCCAGTCTTACCTATTCTGGAAGATTTCTTGTTTACCATTAATGATAATCAACTAACCATAACGGCCACTGACTTGGAAACAACGATTGTGACCGAAGTGGAAGTCATGGCAGATACTAATGGTACGGTAGCAATTCCAGCAAGGATTCTTTTAGACACTTTAAAAGCATTACCACAGCAACCGATTACTTTTGCGATAGATGAAGAATCTTTTGCCATAGAAATCACCTCTGCTTATGGAAAATATAAATTAGCGGGAGAAAATGGGACAGATTTTCCAAGAATTCCTGATGCCGAAGGTACAGATTCTTTGGTCATTGGCACACCCGTTTTAGCACAAGGAATTACTAAATCGCTATTTGCGACTAGTAATGATGAATTAAGACCTGCCATGACAGGCGTCTATTTTCAAGTAGATTTCAATAAAGTAGTATTGGTAGCTACAGATGCACATAAACTAGTTAAATACACTTTTAATAATTTAAAAAGTGAAATCTCTACTACTTTTATAGTGCCTAAAAAAGCATTAAACTTATTAAAAAATGCCTTGCCTGGTGATGGAGAAGTAACTGTTTCTTTTAATAAAGCCAATGCATTTTTTGCTTTCGATAATATCAAAATGGTTTGCCGTTTGATAGATGCTCGTTATCCTGATTATAATGCAGTAATTCCTGTAGACAATCCAAATGAGTTAGTCGTCAATCGGTCCGATTTCCAAAGTTCGTTGAAGCGGATTGCCATTTATGCAAATAAAACAACCAATCAAGTTATTTTAAATATTCAAGATGGCAGTTTAACTGTTTCTGCACAAGATTTGGACTTCTCCAATGAAGCAACAGAACAATTAACTTGTACTTTCAACGGAGACCCAATGAATATTGGATTCAACGCCAAGTTCTTAGCAGAAATGCTAGGTGTCTTAGAATCTGATGAGGTAAAGATTCAATTATCTGGTCCAACTAGAGCAGGCATTTTATTACCATTAGAAGAAATAGAAAATATCGAGATATTGATGTTGGTTATGCCTGTGATGTTAAGTAATTAGTCATTAGTTATTGGTCATTAGTCAATAGTGCGCTCCGACCACTATTGACTAATGACCAATAACTAATGACTTATTCTACGCTTTCATCAATCTATTCAAAGCTTCCTCCATTTTATACTTATGTTCTCGCTTTTCAATAGCAGTAGGAGGTGATATTCTTTCGCTACAGTCTGTAATTGGACATCTTTCACAAGTCACACTCACTCTTTTTCTAGGAATATTAGGGTCTGCCAAAAATTTCATCTTTTCTTTTAACTCCGCATCGGCTAATAAACCTATCGTTACACTTACATTATTTTTAGAGGGAAAATAAGCAGGTCTAGCAATGGTAAAACAGATGTATTCATCCTCCGTTTCTGTATATTTTGACAATTGTAAACCAACTTCTACTTGTCCCTGTCTTTTACCTTTAGTCGTCAAATTTTTAAGTTGACTAATTGACAACCAACGCCGACAATAATGCTCATCTAAGCTATTGGCATGTGGTTCGTGCTGTCTATTGAGGTGTAATTCTTTATCAATGTGAAAAATATCAGTGGTAGGGTTATGAATCATCCGCATAAAAAACATCTTGGGCATGCCAAAATGATGCGGCAAAATATTAAATCGCTGAAATAATACTTCTGGCGAGACATCATATTTCAATAATAATTGTAATAAATATGATTTGTCCCAATTAGGCTGTTCAAAAAAATACTGCAAATCCTTTTTAAAAGATTCCTGATTCACCAGTAAACCCACCGCAAAATAACCAGCAATATAATTATTCAATACAATCTGAAAATTATTGATTTTTAGAAAAGAAGAAGTATTAATTCGTTCTTTTAGTTTCAAGTAATTATAAGCCAATTCCTTTCCCAATTGCAAAGCTTTTTGCTTTTCGTTTAATTGTGGGTTTAAGATTAATTTTTTCTTTTTAGGAATAAATATCGACCGTAAATGTGCTAATTCAGGATAATCCGCCAAGTCATTCTCTACAATATGATACCCAAAATGCTTTTTTAAAATACTCGCTAAGAGGTTAACAGGCACTGCCCTAGTTGTCGGTAATTTATAAGTTTTAATGAACTTTTCAATCGACTTTTCAATATCCTCAAAATAATTATAATGTAATTCTTGGTAAGCACGAACAGCGTTAAAGTAAAAATTCTCTTCCTTGAATTCAAAATTTCTAGACAGTTCTACCAAAGTAGAAATAAAAGCCCCTACCCTAGAGGGCGAATTAGCAATAATATCGACTACTTTGGACAATTCTATCCCAAATAAATCCAAGGGCAATTCATTCAAAAAATTAGAATGCAATAGCTCTCCTAATGCCGCTAACTTTCCCTTCAATGTCGGCGAAACCAATTCTTCATAGGTTGTTCCCAAAGCCGCAGCTAAGGTTTGCACCTTATCCATTTTGGGTGATTTCTTTCCTTTTTCTATTTCATTTAAATAAGAAACAGACATGCCCGCAGTCTTCGACAATTTCGCAAAGGACAATCCTTGTTCCATGCGTAATTGTTTGACTTTCAATCCAAAGATGATTTTACTGTTCTGATGCGTGAGATTCATGGGGGAAAAATAAGGAAAATTTGCGAATTTTCGCTTGTAAGGGACGAGGAAAATAATAATCTATCAACCTGACGGATTCTTTTTTGGGCAATTTTAAATATAAAAAAGGGAATAGCCCTTAGTTTTTTAGTTATAAAACATTGTTATTGTCTCTTATTCCAACGAAAAGGTCTTTTCTCTCTCGGCGTATGTTTTTTGAAAATTAAAAAAAATTACTCACCTGTAAATCTTGTTATTCTGTAACCCCCAAGAAGAAAGGATTGAAGAATATAGCACACCTGTAAATCCTGCATAATCTCCGATTAAAATACGGAGTTAAAACCTGTCATCCTGTAATACAAAAAGAGAAGCGATTGAAGCAGTGCAACAATCGCCCTCCGAACCACAAAAGACATCTTTACTTTACTTATATCGTTTACAGTAAACAGTGTTACAGTAGGCAGTATTACAGTTAGCAACGGTTCTCTGCCTACTGTAATACTGCTTACTGCAAACTGCCTACTGGCAATTCGCTGCGTTTGTCATAGTTTGAGATTAAATCTTGCCGACAAGGCCTGTCGGTGTTTTTTGTGCGTGCAACCTCGCCGAAAACCAGTCGTTTCTCCCGTCATGGTCTCGGCGAGGTGTGGTACTAATCGGAATTGGGATAGTAATAACAGTTGCCTGTTACCAGCTACCCGTTCTTTAAACAGGCAACTGGTAACTGGCAACAGGTATTACTTTATAAAAACTTTTCCAGTATTCACTAATCCACCTTCAGTTCGAATCGTGTAGATATACAAACCTTGTGGTAAATTGGCTGGATAAAATCGGAATTTATTAGTATTAAATTGTACTTGTTGCACCTTTCTTCCTGCTACATCAAATAGATTAAAATGCACCTTCCTAACGTTTTCTAAACCAATCAATTCAATCGTTGCGCCATTGGCATCAAATGGGTTTGGTGCTATTTTTACTTCTACGTTAGGTACAAATACAGTCTCTATATCTGTCGAGATTTCTACAAAATCTTCTACGGTTTCCCCTCCAATAGTATGGAAAGTTGGATTGGTAAAAATAGGCGCACCAAAATCAAATAATATGGTCGCTTGATGCTCAATCACCATTCCTGCTGGATTATCTCTTTTCTGTGCTATTTTGAATTTGACAAAGCCATAAGATTCTGACGCTTTGGTCGCTTCATTTAATAAGTTAATATTACTGAAAGTAAAAGTCACCACACCTGTCCCACTTACTTGATAATCATAAATATGACTACTTGCCCCAGGAACTAAGGTCGTAATATCCAAAGCAGAAGACAAAGTATCTCGAATCACGACTTGTTCTACTGTATCAGACCCTGTATTCTGAAAATAAATATGAAATTCTAATTCATCCGTATTGGCAATATTATTAGTCTCTCCTACTCCTTTTGGAGAAGGGGTCATATCCGCATTACCTGCAATTAACTTATTTTCTTGACAGTCTACAGAAAAGAATGGTAAAGCATCTGCATCACTAAACATAGTTAAAAAACCAGTCGTAAATGGTGCGCCGAATGGACAGCCTTCTATTCCTGCGGAAGCAGTTTCTCCATAAGGGTGACCAGATGGCTGTTCTACAATAAGTCGATAAGAAGATACGTCTGCTTTAGTAGGAATATATAAGGTATCAGCTCCTTCACTTGGTAATTGGAAATCAAGTCCTTGTCTAAATACTACCTCATCCTGAATAACTATAAAACCAAGTGGAGTTCCAATATCTCCTCCCCCAATATTTTTTACAATAAATTGGACAGAATCTCCTAAACAATCTGCTTCAACTTTAATACTTGCCCCATTCCAAGCCTCTAATGGCGATGGAGGAAGACAAATTAAGTCTGGATAAGCGTAAGCTTCCACACAATGTCCTTGTCCAATTGCCGCATCACAACTAACCGTTGTATTGACCACAAAAGAACCACATTCCTCTATGTTTAAATCTCCTATATCAAAGCGGTATACATTTCCACTATGATTGGTCCAAGGCAAGGTACTATAATTGACTTCTAAAAAAGGGTCAAAGCGTACTTCTATATAAGTATCCGCTGCTTTTTCAACCCCTCGATTACATAAACTAATCGTATAATCCGCATCTCGACAAGGCTCTAAAATAGCCGTCGAAACGTCTACAATTAAAATAGGGCAATCATCAACGGTTGTTCTAGTCGCAAAATCCAGTTGCATCGTATCATTCTCTGTGAATGCAACATTATAATTTTGACAAACTTCCCATGCGGTATTTAGCACAATTAAACTGACATTATAATTGCCATTTTTGACCGTCAAATTATATTCCCCATTTTCATCAGTCGTTGCATAAAAAGTACCTTCCGTTCCTCTAACTCTTACCAACCAATCTTCTAATATTTTCTCATCGGTGTCTTTTTCGCAATTGGTATTTAAATCTCGATGAACGGTTCCTTGAATCGTATTATTAAAAATATTTCCCCCCTCATCTGTTTTCACCAAATACATATCATATAAAGGAATTAAGCTCGTTCTATCTGCTGCATTATTAATATCAAACTCTCCTGCCAAGACATAGCCACCATCGGGAGTCAAAGCAATAGAGCGACCAAAATCAGACCCTAATGAACCAAACAAACGATCCCATTCTAATGCACCTTGACTATCTGTTTTCACTAAGTACATTTGAGAAGTAGTTGGCGTAATTTCTTTTACCCCACCGATAGCAAACCCTCCGTCAGCAGTCGTAACAATTGAACGGCCTACCTCATCAAAAATCCCGCCATAACTTTTTGACCATAGTTCCGCTCCATTCCTATCTAACATTAAAAGATATAAATCTCTTTTCGCACTCGTCATTCCCGTTAAAGCAAAATTACCCTCCGCAGTTTCTACTACATCAAAAGCTTTATCTTCTTCTACATTTCCAAAGGTTTTTTCTATTAATATTTCTCCAAAAGCATTCGTTTTAATAAAATACACATCAGAACTAATATTATTAGGGCTATTTGGATTAGGTATTGCATCAGATTGGTTTTCTCCAACAATAACAATACTTCCATCACTTGCTTCGATTACACTCTCACCAACTTCAATATCTGCCCCTCCAAAATTTTGTTCCCATAATAAATTACCGTCTGTATCTGTCCGAACTAAATAAACATCTGCACTTTCATCTTCTATTAATTCTGTTCGACCTGTCAAAATATAACCACCATCTTTAGCCTCTGTCAAAGAAAATCCACGGTCATTATAAGGGCCACCAAAAGCTTTTTGCCAGATTTCTTCTCCTTTTGAATTCACTTTTAATAATAAAACATCATCTTCTCCATTACCGATACTACTTGTTTGTCCCACAATAATATAATTCCCTTCCACATCCTGAACTAATTCATATCCTTTGTCATCTCTTGTTCCACCAAAAGATTGACTCCATTGCTCGACACCATTTTCATCTGTCTTAACTAAAATAACATTGGTGCCCAACACACTATTAGATTCCGAAAAACCTAATAGGGCATAACCGCCATCCAAAGTTGGAATAACAGAAAAAGCTTGATCATTGGCATTTCCACCAAAAGTTCGTTCCCAACCTTGTGCAGATGAAGTGTTACTAAAAAAAGTAAAAACGGTGAGTAGTATAAATGGAATAAATAGGCGTATTAATCTTTTCATGGGTAAATTATTCTGGTCAAAAATTGGATGCCTTCTTTATTTATCAGTTTTTAAAAATCTTATATTTTGATAAGATTCCCTTTCATGATACAAATATGCGGGCAAAAGGATTTAGAAACAAAGACAAAAAATAGAATTTGTTGAACAAAAAGAAGTAGTTTTCGTACAAAAAAACAATTAAATTTAAAACACTAAACAAACCTAATTTACTATAAATCAGTTTTTTAAAAAAATATTTTCCATCTACAAAATCACAATAAATTTCATCATTTGTTGATAAAAAAGTAAGAAATGCTAAAAAGCCGACTAATTCAGGTTTTAAGAACATTTTCTAAAAAAGAATTTAGAGAGCTCAATAAGTGGGTTAATTCTCCTTTTCATAATCAAAGAGCAGATGTCATTGCATTGTACAATTACCTTATGAATGCTAATCATCTTTTTGATGACGGTCTTTTAAATAAAGTACTCATTTTCAATAAAATCTATCCAAACGAAAAATTTGATGATTCTAGAATGAGACAAGTAATGCATTTTATGTTTAAAGAGGTAGAAAAATTTCTTATATACGAGGAATTTATAAAGCAAAAAATTGGAAATAAAATATTACTCACCAAGATTTATCGAAGAAAAAAACTTCCAAAACTTTTTCTAAAAGAAGTAGCACAAACTAAAGATTTACAACAGAATACGACCATAAGAAATGATTTATTTTATTATGACTCTTACATCCTTGAACATGAAATATATAATTTTACAAGTGAATCACAGAGAGTAAGTAACCATAACTTACAAGAAGTATCAGATGCATTGGACACATCATTTATTATTAGTAAATTAAGGCAAAATTGTCTAATGTTAGCTCATAAGGCTGTTTATAAAGTTGAATATAAACAGACTTTTTTAAATGAAATCATTACATTTATAGAAGATAACAACTTATTAGAATTAAAGACTGTAAGTATATACTATTATTTATACCAAATGCTCGCCGAAGTAAATGAAGAGAAAAATTATTATTTGTTAAAAGAGTTAATTCTCACAAATTTTAATTCTTTTCCCGAGATAGAGGTCAGAGGGATTTTTCTTTTTGCCATTAATTTTTGTATTAAAAAAAGAAATAGTGGAGTAAAGAAATTTACTCAAGAAGCATTCGATTTATATAAAAAAGGGTTTGACGAAAAATTTTTCATAGAAGATGGAATAATTAATTCACATACATTCAGAAATGCAATTTCCATCGCACTAGTATTAGGAAAATATTTATGGGTGGAAAATTTCATTAATGAGTACGGTTTATATTTAGATGAAAATATAAGGGATACTAATATAAAATATAACAAAGCAAGACTCTTTTTTGGTAAAAGAGATTACCAAAAAGCAATGAATTTAGTTAGTCAATATGAGTTCAAAGATATTTTAATAAATCTAAGCGCCAAGACAATGTTAATAAAAATGTATTACGAGCTCTCAGAATTCAGGACACTTGAATCTTTACTTGAAAGTATGCGTGCTTATATCCAAAGAAAAAAAGTAATTGGCTATCATAAAGACCTTTATAAAAATATAGTAAAATACACCAAAAAACTCCTAAAAGTAAACCCCTATTCCAAAGCCCAAAAAGAAAAATTAAAAGTAGAAATAGAAGCAGCCAAACCTTTAACAGAAAAGGCTTGGTTATTGAAACAGCTTGCGGAGTTATAAAATATCGAATGTGATTAATCTTTGAACTATCTGCCTTATTCAGTATCTTTGATAAAACGATGAAAAACAATCAACTACAAAATGACCGAAAAACAAATCAAACAAAGACTAAAAGTAATTAAAGATCAATTGCGATTAGCGCATCTTTATGAAGAAGCATTTAGAGAAAAATTAAGCAGAAAACAATATCAAGCGTTTATTGACGAAAATTTAGAAGAATTACGTTTCCTATTAGATTTATTAGCTAATTTATAAAATCAAGATATGAAAAAAGCAATAATAGATGTTTCCTCCGTAATAAGTACTTTAGGTAAAACTATTGCTGAATTGAAAGAGGGAATACCCAATGCCAAATTATCTAAAAAAGCCAAAAAAGAAATTAAAGAAGACTTAGAAGAAGTGATTGCTATGGCGGAAGCACTTAAAAATAAAAATGCTACAACCTAATTTAGCCTTATAATTATTTTCGTCTTCCAAAAATTTAATAATAAAAAAGCAAACTTGATGTATTTCAAGTTTGCTTTTTTATTAAATCCAAATGATGACTAATCTATTATTGACGTTTTTTTGGAGATAAAACAATCTAAAATAACACTTTTTTGGAGGAAAGATAGTATCTTTAGTACATTTTTCTGGAGGTAAATATTATGAAAAGAACTCTATACCAAGATTTATTAAAGTGGAAAACTAGTAGAAGAAGGAAACCATTACTCCTTCAAGGCGCACGTCAAGTTGGAAAAACTTGGCTAATTAATGAATTTGGCAAGCAAGAATATAACGATTTCATTTATCTAAATTTTGAACAACAACCAAATCTACAGACTCTATTTACAGGAACACTTTCGCCTAAAGAAATCATAAAGAATATTGGGTTATTTCTAGGAAGAAAAATAGTAGCGAAAGATACGTTAATCTGTTTTGATGAAATCCAAGCAATGCCTTTGGCGATTACTAGTCTCAAATATTTTTATGAGCAAGCACCTGAATTTCATTTAATAGCAGCAGGGTCTTTATTAGGCGTAAGGGTAGGAAAAAGTAATAGTTTTCCAGTAGGTAAGGTAAATTTCATGACCTTGTATCCACTTAGTTTTGCCGAATATCTTCATGCAGTAGGAGAATCTTTCTTGGCAAATGAGCTAGAAGGTTTATCAAGCATCACTGCTTTAACAGATTTATTACATACAAAAGTACTCCATTTATTAAAGATGTATTTGTATGTAGGAGGAATGCCAGAAGTCGTACAAGATTATTTAAATCATCAAGATATTGCGGCGGTCAGAACTATACAAAATGAAATAATCGAAGCTTATCTTCGAGATTTTTCTAAATACACCAGTCCATCTCAAGCTATCAAAACTTCCGAAGTATGGAAATCTGTACCGTTTCAATTAGCCAGAGAAAATAAAAAATTTAAGTATAGTGAAGTAAGACAAAAAGCAAGAGCAGTAACATTTGAACAAACAATAGAATGGCTCAGAAATGCAGGCTTAATTCACTTAGTCAACAATATCCGAACACCTAAATTGCCTTTATCTGGTTATGGTGATTTCACTAAGTTTAAAATCTACCTATTAGATACAGGATTATTAGGAGCAATGCTAAATATTTCCTCAGAAATCATCCTTAATCCATCTGCTTTGTTCACTCAATATAACGGTGCTTTTATTGAAAATTTCGTAAATAATGAATTAATAAATACTGGAATAACAGAACTTTTCTATTGGACTTCAAAAAGTGATGCGGAAGTCGATTTTATCATTCAATACGCTGATAATATATTTCCTATAGAAGTAAAAAGCGGAACAAGTCGAAAAACTAAAAGCCTAAAAGTCTATGCTGATAAATATACCCCGCCATTAGTTTTTCGACTATCGCCACGTAATTTTATTAAGCGAGATAACTTTGTAAATATCCCATTATATGCCTTATTTATTTTCCCTAATCTAATCAAGCATTTAATGAGTGAACACAAGGATAAAATGACTTAATCTACTCTTCCAAAACAACAGGTTCCCCATCCACTTTCACGCGACTATTACCACTCAATCGTTGACGCAAAGTATCAGCTACCGCTAAAGAAGCCTTAGAACGGTCATCTGCTTTAATATCTGCTATATCGACAGCAAATCGCTCTGCATCTAAAGAAGCGGCATTACCTAAGTAAATCTTCATCTTTTTGCCTTTGCCTCTAATATCTAGTTCGTTTCTACCTTCTAATTTAATTAACAAATCATCAACATCCACATAAGCTTTAATCTCTGACCGACTTTCATTTCTTATCGTCATAGTCGGTTCTTTGAAACCCGTTAGTTTAGCATCGTCGGTATCTTCAAAATCTACTTCTGTTAAAGAAGGTAAAGTAACATATAAACGAACTGGCGCAGAAGTCCGCTTTAAATCAGTAGACACTTTTAAAACATCATTAAACTGTTCTACTTCTACCTTTCTAAGGTATTGGTCTCTCCCTGTTAATTTGGTGGAAAATTTATCCCCTTGGGTAATTTCTATTTTGATTTGACCATCAACGTGGATTCTAGAGAAACCTTGGTATTTATCTCCAAAATTATAGTCATCTTTATTAATTCGGTCATTATGTAAACCTTCCCCTAATAATCCATCTTTATCCATTTTATAAGTTGCCTCATCTTTTGCCCAATAAAAATGGTGATTGCCATCATTGTTATCAATATAATCTATTTTCGTCCAATTCATTCTATCTAAATTCTTAAATTGAATAGACTTTCCTTCTGGTACTTTTAAAATTAAATTGACACTTTGCGCTCTCCATTTTTCCCCTTCACTTAATAAAAAGTAGGGTTTAATATCTAGTTGATTATTAGTTCGACTAACACTATGTTCAATTTTTTTAGCCAGTATTTTAGCTTCTCTTAAACCATTTCCTCTGGAATTCGTTTCTTGAATTAACACAAAGTCTTCATCTTCTGATTTCTCTATGACTAATCGAATATTTTCAATAGCTAACTCCTCTCCTTCCAATTTCAACATACCTCCAGGCCCTATCTGAACTAAAGAATTTTCGTAAGGGTTTTCCGTAAAATTGATTTTAAACACCTCGTCTTCTACAGAAAAACGCTGAGAACTTTCATGTGCATCTGCCTCTGAAGTAAATTGGCTAACTAAATAACTACCAATCCCAAAGAAACTAATAGCATTGATAATGAAGAAGGCTAATAAGCCACCTCTCCAACGAACATTAAATTTAGTCTTAAAGACCAATTTACTTGCCAGAAAAATAAGGGATAAAAGTGGTATCCCTATAAAAACAGCTATATTGAAAATTAATAAACCTCCTAATAAAGGTTGTTGAGGGAAGACAAACTGTAAAAAGGGAAAACCAAGAAAAAAGCCGATTATTGACGCCAGCCATAATGCGGCAAACGCAATAATCAGCGCGAATCCTACGATGAAAATAATCGGTTTGATGATGGTACTGAGTAATTCAATCGCCATCCTTATGCCTTTGCCAAAAAAGCTGATACCTTCCTTAACATTCTGTTTAAATTCAGCTTGGCCTGTGAAATTTTTTTTTTTGCCTGTTCCATCCCATTCTCCAGCCATTTCAGAAATTTTATCTCCAAAATTAGTCACTTCTTCCTCTACGACTTTTGCCATATTGGAGATATTAATATCCGCTCCTTTCATTGCCAATCTATCACTAGACGTTTTCGCCTCTTTCAATACTGCCCACAAAATAATATAAGCAGGAACTCCTACACCACCTGACATAACGAATAAACCAAAACCAAGTCGCACCCAAAGTGGGTCAGCAATTCCAAAATAAGCCGCTACTCCCGAACAAACACCACCGATTACCTGGTCTTCAGGGTCTCGCATCAAACGTTTCCCCGTTTTATATTGCTGTTTACCTTCTTTGCGAGTACTACTTTTATGTACGGGTTCTTCTTGAAAATCATCAATGGGGGTCGCCCCAAATTCTTCGGGCGTGCCCATGATGGTAATGGCCTCTTTGACCATTTTAAAAGTTACAATCGGGTGATTTCCTAAGCTTTCTTGAAATAATTCTGCAATCCGAGTTTCTATATCCGAAGTAATTTCTTCGTATCCTTCTGAATCTTGAAAGTGATTATGGATAGTTTTTAAATAGCCAGATAAGTGTTGGTAAGCATTGTCATCAATCGTAAACGCATAGCCACCTAAATTTATATTGAATACTTTATTCATTGTTTTTAATTTGAAAGTTGTTGATTGGTTTTCTCTTATTATTGGGCAATAATTAAATTATCCCTGATGCTAATTTAAGTAACTATTCTTTTTTGGCTGCTTTTTTTCGGGTTGTTTTTTTCTTGACATGCATCGTTGTCGCATTAACAGTAGCGACTAAATCATTCCAAGTGTCTAAGAGGCCATTCAAAAATTCTTTACCTTTTTCTGTTAGGCTATAATATTTTCTAGGAGGTCCTTTTTCTGACTCCTGCCAGTTATAGGTCAAAATACCAGCATTTTTAAGTCTAGTCAGCAACGGATACATTGTTCCTTGCTTGACGATAAGCTCTGAATCCTCTAATTGTTTGATAATATCAGAAGGATAAGCTTCTTTCTCTGCTATGATAGAGAGAACACATAATTCTAAGATTCCTTTTCTCATCTGTGCTTTTGTATTTACAATCTTCATAGGGCAAAGATAAGGTATAACCACAGTACTATGCAATACATAGTACCTAGATATACCTAGTATTTTCTATTAACAGGTACTATTTTTCGATAAATGACTAAAAAAATAAGGTCAAATCTCCAAATTATTCGTCTTATTCCATCATATTGTCTATTTTTGGTACTCCATTTTACACTAATTTGCTAAATGAAATTTTCTACATTCATATTATTTATAGGCTATTTTACAATTTTCTTACCTTCTTCTTTTGGAAATAATACCCCAAATTATATACAAGATACTATAACCGTCCAAAAAATTGACCAAGTAGATTGGAACAAAACAACCAAAGATTTGGATTATGGTATTAGCAAAAAGCCAAAACCAATTAAAAAAACGCCACCTGCCAATACTAAATTCCTTGGATGGATTTTAAAAATATTTGCCATTATAGCAGTCTTAGTGATGCTTGCTTTTCTGTTATATTCTTTTGTTGGGGTACAAGGACTCAAAAAGGGAGAGAATAGAACATTCGACCCTAATGCCGTCATTAACACAGAAACAGTAGCAGAACATATTCATGAGTTCGACTTATCTGCCTTAATTCAGCAAGCGATTCAGCAACAAGATTATACCGTTGCTACTAGATTATATTACCTTTTAGCCATCAAACAATTATCTGAAAAAGATTTAATCCACTGGAAAAAAGACAAAACCAATCGGAATTATTTAAATGAGCTGACAAATATTCCTTTAAAAAATAAATTTCGAAATTTAACTAATATTTTTGAGCGAGTTTGGTATGGTGAAGTGCTAGTGGATGCTACTATTTTTACAGATATTCAAGGACAATTTCAGACTTTTATTGATGACTTAAAGTAGCTTAGTAGACCATAAGCTGTAAAAAACAATATTTTGGAAACTAAAAAACAAAATCAAGGCTGGCTAATTTTAGGAGGGATAGCCTTGCTATTGCTAGTTTTTTTTATTTACCAAAATTATACGGATAAGCAGCATGACTGGAAAATGGATTTTGAGGAAGAAAGCCAAGAGCCTTACGGTACTTTTGTCATTAAAGAAATTTTAGAACAAGTCGTTGCGAAAGATTCTTTTATTGTATTAGATAAAAAAATAGCGGAAGATTTACCTAACAATCCCGATAAGCCAAGCAGTTTTGTTTTTATTGGAGAAGCCTTATTATTAGACAGTAGTGATGTGGAACAATTATTAGATTTTGTGGATAATGGCAATACCGCTTTTATTTCCAGCTTGACCATTCCCGATTTATTAATGGATGAAGTCTTTTTACCACCTTGCGATACGCTGTATTGGGAAGATTATTCTGTTTATTACGATACAGCTGTGATTACCAATTTTGTGCATCCAGATTTGCAAGACAGCACCAATTTTGTCTTTCCGTATGTCAAAAACCAACTGATTTTAAATAATTATTGGCAGCAATTACCGCCATATGTTTTTTGTACAGAAGAAAATTATCCCACTATCATTAGTCAAAGCCCAGACTCTACCGTGGTGGATATGGCATTATTTCCTTACGGAGCCGGCGCTTTCTATTTACAAACTTCTCCTATAGCTTTTACTAATTTATACCAAACCAAAAAACAGGGTCAAGTTTATAGTGAAAAAGTAATTACGCATTTACAAACAGAAACAATTTATTGGGACGAATTTAGCAATGTACCAGTAGCAATTGGACGGAATAAAAATTGGGCAAATAACGACCCTTTAACTCCTAAAGAAGGGCCACTAGATTATATTTTATCACAACCACCCTTGGCTTGGGCATGGTATCTATTATTATCTTTGGGTTTATTATATTTATTATTTAGAGCTAAAAGACGACAGCGAATGATTCCCGTTTTAGCACAAAATAAAAATACCTCTCTAGCGTTCATTTCTACAATTGGCCGCTTACATTTTACAGGTAAAAATCATCGACGAATTGCCTTACAGCAAATGGATTTATTAGAACGTTTTATTCGCGCTAAGTATAAATTATCTGCACAAGATAAAACGGAAGCGTTTATTAAAGATTTAAGTCGAATTACAGAAATAGAAGAAACATTACTTGCTAAGATGTTTTTAATACATAAGAATATTAAAAGTTCTAAATTTACGACGGATAAAACCTTAATAGAATTACATAAATTGACAGATTATTTTTATAAGAATTGTCGGTGAGTAAGGGAATGAGGTTATAAGATAATGAGTTAATGAGGCCGTGTACTCATCAGTTTACCGCCTAATTACCTCATATAGATAGTCAGATTAAAAATTGATAATCACGTGTCGGACACCTCCAAAGGTGTCCGACACGTTCGACTAACCATTTATCAGTTTTTTATCTGACGCTCTATAAACTTATAATTCTCATATACTCATCACCTTACTCACTAAAAAAATACCAACTATGTCCTCTAATGAAAATGAATTAAACGAAGCAGCAGAAAAAGAACAAGTACCTAATAATATAGAAGCGGTAAAGGAGGTTTTTTTATCAACGACTCCTTTAACGCCACAAGTGGAAAATCAAGTATCTGTAACGGAACAAAATCCTTGGCAGCAAAATCGGCTAGATTTAAGTAAAGTTCAAGGGGCTGCGGAAAGAGTTAAGCAAGAGTTGCGAAAAGTTATTATTGGGCAAGAAGATTTAATGGAACAATTGCTGATTGGCTTGTTCACCAGTGGGCATGTATTACTGGAAGGTGTGCCAGGAATTGCCAAAACCTTAACGGCTAAATTATTGGCACAAACCATAGCCACCAATTTTTCTAGAATTCAATTTACGCCCGATTTAATGCCAACCGATGTCGTCGGTACCAATGTATTTAATTTACAGGACGGAAAATTCACCTTTAAATCAGGGCCTATTTTTTCAAATATTGTCTTAATTGATGAAATCAATCGAGCCCCCGCCAAAACCCAAGCCGCTTTATTTGAAGTCATGGAAGAAGCGCAAGTGACCGTAGACGGAGAGACACATCAAATGAGTTTTCCATTTTTTGTCATTGCTACGCAAAATCCAATTGAGCAAGAAGGCACTTATAAATTACCCGAAGCACAATTAGACCGTTTTTTATTTAAAATTACGCTGACCTATCCGACCTTAGCGGAAGAAAGAGCTATTTTAGGGCGTTTTCGCAATGATTTTAAATTAGTTCAAAAACAGCAGGTACAAGCCGTTTTCTCTCCTACTGAGATTCAAGAATGCCAAACCTTGATTGAACAAGTGCAAATAAAAGATGAATTGTTAGATTATATTGCCGCCATTATTCACAATACTAGAACGAATGGTGATTTATTTTTAGGGGCTTCTCCAAGAGCTTCTTTAGCGATTATGAAAGCATCCAAAGCTTATGCCGCTATGAACGGACGTGATTTTGTTACGCCTGACGATATTCAATATGTAGCTTATCCTGTTTTAAATCATCGGATTATTTTAACGCCTGAACGAGAAATGGAAGGGTATCAGACAAAGGATGTTGTGGGCGATATTATTAAGCAAATTGAAGTGCCTAGGTAAGTTGATTCAACTTTATCATCATATCATTCATCCAGAAAAAGCAGGTTTGTATTTTGTACCTTTGGGCGCTTTGATGCCCTTATCAGAACTCCAAGGAAAGTGGATTGCGGGTTTAATTAAAGGAACGATTAAGAAACCAGCAAAAACAGCCATGCTAAAGACAATTGAT
>JBGCFJ010000175.1:0-7427 GCA_045106885.1 Saprospiraceae bacterium | reverse complement strand
TTTCAATTAGCAGACAACAACCAGCCAATTCGCTACCACCTATCACTTTTCCTTTATGTTCTAGATTACAACCTGTACCAAAACAGGCACAATTTCCATCTTCTACATCATTAAAGGTCAAAGCATCTCCATCATCACATGCAGTACTAGCAGGATTACAACAAACGAAATCTTGTTGAAAAGTAGCAATAACGCAAGTAGAATCAATAAACTGATTGGCAATAGAAGAATCTTTATAAGAAACGGTAAAGTTAACAAGCCCCGTCGTACCTAATTCAGACTCATAAGAAAAACCTTCGCCCGTATTGCCTAAATCATCTACCCAAGAAACCGCATATATATTAGGGCAAGTCAAGGTTAAATTCACCCCACAGCCTTCTTCTTTATTGGTCAATTCTCCTACAATTTTAGGCAATACATTGAAAGAAATAAAAATGGTTTTCGTCACACAACCTCGATCGTCCAAAACATCAATAGCTAATCTGGATTGACTAATGAAGCAATCTGTTCGATTGTTTTCTAAACGAATATTCTTAATATCTTCAATACCCCCTGCATCTGCTAGTCTATATATGGTATTCTCAGAAAATTGTAAGCGGTTAAAAAGGTTAAATATTTCTCCTTCGCAACCATATAAGTCCATCGTTTCAAAAACTGACATTGGACAATCAACTGTTTGCTCACCACAACTAAAGTCTGCAAAGAAGGTATCTTGTATACAATAGGTTTCATTAAGGGTATCAAAAGGTGTCACGTAGAAAGTGACAAAGCCTGTTGTACCTTCTGCTGCTTCATAAATATTTCCAGCTCCTGAATTTCCTAAATTATCAGACCAAGTGATTTGAAAATTATTTTCACAGGAAAGTAATAATTTAGGGGTACAGAAAGTACTATCTGAAAGATATTGAATGGTTCCAGTTAAATTTGGTAAAATAATAGCGGTTACACTAATTACCTTAATTAGACAAACTCCATCAAATAACTCTACCGTAAAAGTTTTTTCCTTAATTTCACATTCCTCATTAATAAATTTATAATTATTAGCCGCATCTAATTCAATCCCGCTGATAAAATACTCCGCATTCGCACCGAAATTTAAATAATCTGGAATATCAAGGAGTTCTCCACCACAAACAGTTATGCTCTGTTCCTCTGTTGAAATGCCTGGACAATCTATAATACAATTATAATCTGCTTCAAAAGTTTGACTAAAACAGCCTAAAGAATCACTAGATAATATTATAACCTCGGTTAAATACTCTACTGTAAATTTGACCGTTCCAGCAGTATTTTCAGGTCCTGTATAATTCGGTCCATTTCCTGAATTGCCATTAGTATCTTCCCATGAAATAATATAATTTTCTGGACACTCTAGATTTAGTAATAAATTACAAGCAACATCTTGGGGAGTAATAATCTCTCCATAAACAGCAGGAATAACAACAATGTTAAGGGTAATAATTTCCACCAAACATTGGTTTTCATCAAAACATTTTAAGGAAAATGTTTTAGTCCCTAACTCGCAACCAAAAGGGTTACCAACTTTGTATATTCCATTAACAATTTCATCGCTATCAAAGGTATTTCGTTTATTTTCGTTCAACCCTAACAAGTCAATTATATTAACTTCACTCTCTGCACAGACGGTTAATTGTTCTTGTCGTTCTATAGGTTGTGGGCAATCCGTCATACAACTAAAATCAGCAAAGAAAGAATCCACTGCACAAGGTAACTCCCTTATATTTTCATCAATTGGATAGACAAAAAAGGTAACAAATCCAGCAGTTCCACTAGCTCCAGTATAAGTATTCCCGACTCCTGTATCGCCAAAATTATCTTTCCATTCTATACTAAAAAGCATTGGGCATTCTAAAATCAATTGAGGAGCACAAAAAGTACTATCTGTTCCATAATTTACAAAAGCTTCAATTTTAGGTAAAACTTGCACTGCAATATTGATGGATTTAACCAAGCATTGATTCGCATCATATCCATTCGCAATCAGACTAAAAGTCCCGACTTCACAGCCAAAAGGGTTTCCGATTTCTACTTTAGAAGGAACTGCACCAAATTCAATACCTAAGGTCGAATCAATAAAAGTAAAAGTATAATCAAGGCTGTCTACAAATAAATTTAATGTTTCTATTATATCAAAATTTTGTCCTGCACAAGTTGTTAAGTCAGCTTCGTGGTTCTCAACAGTTGGACAGTCTATTTCGCAATTAAAACTAATCGTGTATAATTTTTCTACACAAGGTAAAACAGCCGCTTCGTTGACTAGTGTATCTCCTATATAAATAACAGAAAAAATAACTTCTCCACTGGTTCCTGGGCTTGCCGTATAACTAGTTCCTGTTCCACTATCTGTTCCTACATTCCAAGTAACACTATAAAGTTCTGGGCATTCTAAAATTAAATTAGCAGTACATCCATCTTCAGCAAGTACTGTTTCCCCGATAAAGTTAGGCACCGTTTTAATTAATAAAGTACCACTTTCTACTAAACATTCTTCTAAAGTAGAAATGTTATAGGTAAATACGAATTCTCCTAATGTACAACCTGTAGCAGGCAAAGCATACTGTTGAATATCGGTTACAACTGGTATATCGCTAGAACTAGAAATACTAATAATCACATCATTTGCCTCCGTTAAAAGCGCTTTAAAATCAATGACATCTTGTTCACATCTATAAACGGTTAAATCTTTAGTTGTTGGAACAGGACAAGGGTCTCCTGAAATAGTTATTTTTTGAGTACAATTAGTAGCATTACCACAAGCATCAGGTGCTGTCCAAGTTCTAGTAATAATTGTAGTATCAAAATTACAATCTATAGGCATTGATTCATCATCTACAAAACTAATGGTAACCTCTGAGCAATTATCCATTGCCAAAGGTTGACTACTCAAGGTATCTGGGGCGATAGAACTCCCACAATTAACCGTTATATCTTCGGGGCAACTGATTTCAGGAGCAACATCATCAATAATATTGATCGTTTGAGTACAGGTAGAAAAATTACCACAGGCATCAACGACCGTCCAAGTACGAGCAATTTGTTTTTGAATAAAATTTTCGCAATTTTCAGTAATTACTTCATCTGTAAAACTTACATTTAAAGCTTCTATTGAGGTACAATTATCAGCAATGGTGGGCTGACCAGAATCAATGGAATCTGTTCCTATATCGCTACACAAAGCGGAAAAAATCCCAGGACATTCGATAGTAGGTGCCTCATTATCAATAATCGATATCATCTGAGTATGAGTTGTTTGATTACCACAAATATCAGACGCTATCCATGTTCTAATATGAGTAGCCTCACCAGGGCAGCTCCCCTCCTCTATCCGCTCATTGGTTGTAATATCAGCTATGACACAATTATCCGTAGCTTGAATAGTTTCAATTTCTGTTAATTGACCACAATCTATAGTCAAATCAGCAGGAGCATCTACAAAAGTAGGTGGAGTATCATCAAGCATTGAAATAAAAACCATCGCCTCTGAACAACAATCTGCTGAACCATCATTACAAACTTTATAAGTCAAGACATCTTCTCCACAAAATGCTTCCGTTGGCGTATAAGTAAGTGTTCCATTAGGATTAATAGAAGCGGTACCTTTGGTTGGATTACTGACAATAGAAATAGTAGGGTTAGTAGTATTATCATTAGCCAATAAATTTGCTTCTATACTTGTCTCTGGACATTCAAAGGTTAAAGTATCTGTAAATAAGGTGGGTGTATTACAAACAGCAACACATTGACTAGCTAGTAATTCATCAAAGCCTATTAAGTCGCCTTGAGTTGGTGCAAAAGTACCATCATTTGGGTCATTTCTATTAAAAGGAGAATTCTTGCTATCGAATTGCATATTAGGGGAGGCTTCTATATTCTTTATCACAAATCGAACTTTACCAATATCTATCCAATCTCTTTCGATAATTGGGCAGCTTGCGGAAGCAATTTCAGCCAATAAAGTTAAATTAAAAACACCTGGAGTAGAGCTACTAAATTGATGATTATCCCAAACCGCTAATGGAACCCCAGGAATACAAA
This sequence comes from Saprospiraceae bacterium, assembly GCA_045106885.1. GTDB lineage: Bacteria > Bacteroidota > Bacteroidia > Chitinophagales > Saprospiraceae > JAFMDF01. Next base: position 3,371 of record JBGCFJ010000175.1, on the reverse strand, counting down.
CATTATTTTTGTCAAAATTTAAGGATTCATAATCCATAAATTCCAATACCGTCTCATCATAAGTAAATAAAATCGAAGAAGTACCAATTTTAAAAGTATCATCTTGTGTTCTAATTTGAATATTAGCTGTCAATATATTTTCGCTACAATCTAATTCTGTTAGAAAGCGTAAATCGACGATATCACCTTCTTCTTGGCTATGCAAACTAGATAAACCAATGAAATTTAATAAGATGAAAAAAATACAACCTAAAAAAGCAGTGTAAATGTTCGAATACATGTAAAGTGGATTATTGTTAATAATGCTTAATAGCAATGTCGTCATCAAATAAGCGTCTTTAAACTTTTAGTTTATGAAAAAAAAGCTATTTTTTAATATTAAAAAATTACTCTAACCCTACTTTTAGGGGTATATTAATTAATATTAACAGTCTTCGACTACGTCAACTAAAATAATAAAGTCTTTAAAATCAAAAATTTACGGCTTATTTATAACACTACAGATTTGGCGATGACATTGTAATAGAGGGAGGAGCAAATATTCATCTTTATTTACTAGGAGGGAAATAATTAAGGGAGTAGAAATTTAATATTAAGGAAATGGGAGTGGGAGTGGGAAACCTATAGAAAAGGAGTCAATTACTAACAGCAAAATTCATACCAAAGGAAAATTTAAAATAGGAGGCAGTCAAATAAAGTAAAGAAATTGTTAGAAAATATAGCTTTATTCCTTTTTTGAAGGTATTTATTAGCTGGTTAAATAAAAAATGGATAGCGTAAGAAAAAGTGAGACAAATGTTTTTAGTTACTATTCCGCAAAGGGCAGGCAGTAGACAGTTAGCAGTGGCAGTAGGCAATAAAGCCTTGATTTTCAATACTAAAATTTTGCTTAAAGTAAGTACTCAATCGTCTAGTTTCAATCGTCCTATGACTGCGTCGTCAGATGATTGAAACCAGCTCATCGGACGGCGATAGTCATCCGACGAGATGGTTTTGCCCTTATATTGAGCACCTACTGCCTAAACATAATTATTTGAACAGTCTCATAGAGCAAAGAACCATAGGGCAGTTTTATTCCTATCCGAATGATTTCTCCTTCTAAGGGACGAGGAAAAAAATAACCTCGTCATTTCTGGTAGGTTATTTATGGGTGCATCTCAAAATGTCGCATTAAAATTAATTGGACCTTAAAAGTAGCTTAGACCTCTGGTCTGAGTAGATATGCTAAGGCTACTCAGACCAGAGGTCTAAGCTACGAACGACATTTTGAGATGCGCCCGTTATTTATTGCCTCGTCCCTAAACTTTAATTTTTTCAATTATTATCCGCTTTACGAACCTCCGCCCTATGCGCTAAGCCCATGGCTAAACAAATAATCCGTGAGAAAAAGCATTTCCCACGGATTATCATCAATTTATCAGTTGTTTAGCTGACGCTCTATTAATGCCCACAACCAATAGGCGAACCATCTGGTAAACTAGGTGCTTCTGGTAATTTGAACCCAGTTGGGTCTTTTTTAAACAGATTAATTTGATACGCCATATAAGCATGATGTGCTTGCTCTTCTAAATCACTACTATTTCTACTGCTCAAGTTTCGCTCCATTTTATTAACTCTGTATAACGCTACAGCAGCTACTTGCTGATTCCCGCCTGGGTTGCCAGCTAATTGTAATAACTTCCGAAGGAATAATTTTTCATTATTACGTGCAATTTCTGCTTGTAAACCGTTAGAAGAAGGCGCATCACTAATGCCAGCTTCAATTTTAGTAATTAATTCTGTTAGCGACAACTGGTTATTATCTCTTGCATGTTGCTCCACTACCCTAGCCAATTTCGCAGGGTTCATCAATAAATCTAAGGTCGTATTGACGATTGCTTCAGAAGCACCAATCGGGTCAAAAGTTAATCCTGTGTGTATTTTAAACAATTCTCTTCCTCTTTGGTAACCAATCGGTTGTGGAGGAATCAATTCAATTATCTTTTCTGGCAAAGTTAGATTAACGGGGGTCAATGTTTCTAAAATAGCGGTTAATGCTTCCTTTTGTTTGGCAGCAGGATATATCTTATTTAAAGTTTGCCCATCTCCTTTGACTGCATAAGCATAATCTACCGCACCAACCATTTTAGTGGCTGCTTCCACCTGATATCGATGTGCTAAATATAAGGGTACTAATACATTTTCCAAAGTAGCCATTGGCTGACCTTTACGGATGCTATTTTCGCCAAATCTAGCTAAAGCTTTTCTTCGAACATCCATTAAACGATTCAACTCCGTCGCAGGGGTTTGGCCTCCATCCCATAAATGCCCCATTGGATGTGCACCAGATTGAGGTCGAGCATCTCTATCAGAAATATATTGAAAACCCATCGAATGATTTCCTGCCAATATTCTTTCTAAAGCTGCTGCTTCATCTGTTCCCTCAGGAAAATCTTGGTAACCATACAAAACCGTTCTTTTATCCCAATCACCGATTCCAACTGCATAAGACGCTGAAAAATCTAAATCTCCATTACTGTCAATAGTAATATAAGGATGCGGATAATCCATAACAGAAGCCCTATTTTTCACACTTGCCGCAAAATTATGTGCCAAACCAATCGTATGTCCAATTTCATGGGCAGACAATTGGCGTAAGCGAGCCAATGCCAATTGTAGCATTTTTTCATCTGGATTCGTTGCACCCTCTTCATAAGGAGATAAAAGACCTTGCGCAATTAAAAAGTCTTGTCGAACTCTTAAAGAGCCTAAAGAAACATGTCCTTTAATTATTTCTCCTGTACGTGGATCCCTAACAGAAGAACCATAAGACCAACCTCTAGTAGACCGATGCACCCACTGAATCAAATTATATCGAACATCCATCGGGTCTGCCCCTGCTGGCATTTCTTTAACAATAAAAGCATTTTTATAACCAGCTGCCTCAAAAGCTTGATTCCACCATGCGCCCCCTTCCATCAAAGCAGATTTAATCGGTTCTGGTGCGCCTCTATCTAAATAGTAGATAATGGGTTCAACTGGTTCGCTGATGGCAGCAGTTGGGTCTTTTTTCTCTAATCTATGTCTTGGAATAAATCGCTTAATTAAATTATCTTGAATAGGTGTCGCATAATCTGCGTAAGACATAGCATTATAGCCACTTCTTGGGTCAAAAGCTCTAGGTTTATAATTATTATCAGGCAATTCTATAAAAGAATGGTGCATTCTAACGGTAACTGAATTAGGAGAAGGAACGACTGACCGAATATAACCGCCTTTTGGTTGTCCGCTAAAAGTAATCGTCGCCTCTAATTCTGTATTTTTTGGAAAGCCTTTGCACATGGGCAAATAAATAGCTGAACGATTCGGGTCAATTTTATAATTACCTTGCT
>JBGCFJ010000174.1:0-4211 GCA_045106885.1 Saprospiraceae bacterium | reverse complement strand
CAGTTAGACCAGTCAATTTTTCTTCTAAGGAATTCAAAAAATGCTTGCATAATGGATTATGGACGCATTTTTTGAGTTTCTTAGAAGGGAAAAAGGCGGTATAAATGGTTGATTATTTCTGCCACTTTGCCTAAGTAACATTGGTTAAATCATTATACGTCGATAATTCAACGGTATACCTGTTCGAGGCTAAAGCTGCAAATAATTTATTGTGATTTTTTTCTATTGGAGTAAGCGTGCTTGGTGCGCCTGTAAAAGGAGTCGTACCATCAATGAAACCACCTGTATTTCCTTCCTGAAAAGATTGCCAAATAAGGTCAGGAATATCCAATCGCCCTGCCATTAACAAATATTGGTCAGCAAGATTAGTGCCTTCTCTGACCAATAATTCCTGTACCAGATAAGCACCAAAGGCAATCCCTAATACATAAACCTTTTTGTCTTGCACTTTGAAATGTTGGATGGTCTGTATTAAAATATCAACACTTTTTTTTTTATTTTTTTTGGCAGCTTCAAAAGTAATTTCTTCTGTAAAATCCTGTGCTTCGAGGGTTTGTTGTTGATGAAGGTTGAAGACAAAAAAATCATTGTCTCTTTCCGTTAAATTGAATAAATCTTTGAGTTCGTTCGTAGCTAAAGCAGCACTCGGACCATTTTGTAGATTAATTAAAACGACATCGCTAGACACATTGCCAAAAAAATTGCCTAGCCGCATAATTTCTGGTCCTAAAGCTACGCCCGTATTATTCATTTCCTCGCTTTCTGCTTCGACGACTCGCTCTTTTTTACAGGAAATTAGCAAGCATAACAAAAGGGAAGCAAATAGGAATATTTTAATAGGTTGTTTTCTCATATTATTATTTGTTCGTGTGTTAGAAAGGCTAGGTGGTCAACTTTATTTCACAATCTCCATCCAATCATAGAAGACACCATCTTCTTCAAAGGATTCTACAAATTGCAGACCACAATTTTCTAAGATTTTTTTAGCGCCTATATTTTGAGGGGACAGATAAGCACTAATTTTAGGTAAATCTAAGGTGTTAAATCCATAATTAACAATGGCTTGGGCAGATTCGTAACCGAACCCTTGCCCCCAATGTTTTTCTAAAAAACGATACCCTAAGTCATAAAAATTGCGATGACCATTGACCGTCATTTCATTAACAAATTTTAAACCAGCCCAACCAATAAATTCAAGGGTATCTTTTCGGACTACTGCCCATCGACCAATCCCATTTCTTTCATATTGGTCACGAATAAATCGAATTGTCTTTCGGCAAGTTTCCAAATTAGTAACGGGTTGAATGCCTATATACTGCAATACATTAGGATTGGCATCTAAAGCAAGCATATTAGTAGCATCGGAGGGTAAGATTTCTCTTAAAATCAGTCGTTCAGTTTCCAAAAATATCTTCATTATCTAATAACACGGGTTTTATTTCTTTTGTACGATAGCGATTAAATGAGTACCTGATTCTATCATGCCAGGTGACTGACATGCTCGAAGCTCCAAATCTAAGAAATATTTCCATTTTTCGGTATCTTTTTTTAAATCTTCTAAAATTTCCGCTCTTAAAGCTGACAAACAATTGGAAGTAGAAATGGTAAGTAGTTGAAAGCCAATTGATTGAATATCTTCTGTTAATTCTTTCGCCGTGAAAAGATGGCAATGGTGGTCTGATGCAGTAAAAGCAGATGGATGAGAAGATTGCCTGTTTGCATGACTTTTTCGTTATCTTCAATGGCAACAGGCAGGATGATTTTTTTCAAATATTCGTGAGCAGTTCCCCATACAGTCTGACCGCTAATGGTGTTTGTATCGTATGTAACCGTCAAATTTATTTGACTGGTTCTATGTCATACACAGACCATCAATTCGTGTAGAACCTATCAAATAAATTTGGTGGTTACAAAACGCATTAACGGTCAGCTTGCATAGATTCATGACACCCAGAAAGGCTATTCCATTTGGTTTGAGTACTCTTTTTATTTCATGGAGTGCTTTTATTTTTTGTTCAAAAACATAACTCAGTGGACCACCGTAGCAAACAACTTTGTCAAAAGATTGGGCTGAAAAAGCCTTAGACCTCTGGTCTTAGTAGCTTTAACATACCTACTCAGACCAGAGGTCTAAGCTACTTTTAATGTTCCATTAATTTTTAAGCCAATGCCCTGCGTTGCATCCCGTGTCATCCCTTAATCAATCGTCACTAAGTGCCAATTATTTTGGTCGGTCTACCATTTCTTAGCTTGATAAGGATATCGAACAACATATTGTTTTTTTACTAATTTTGTTATTTTCTTCCTAAGATTGTCTATATTTTCTTTTTTGATAGCAGAAATAAAGACGTGGTCACCTGTATGATTTTTCCGTAGATTTTCTGTTAATTCTACCATTATTTCTTCTTTGGTTTCGTCAGCTAGGTAATCATCAAAATTCTTTTCTCGATACAAATCCATTTTATTAAAGATAAATAAGGTAGGTTTATCAATAGCACCTAAATCTTTTAATGTTTGCTGGACGGTATTAATCTGGTCTTCATATTGAGGGTGAGCAATATCTACAACATGGAGCAGAATATCACTTTCTTTCGCTTCATCCAATGTAGATTTAAAACTTTCGACTAAATGGTGCGGTAATTTTCTAATAAAACCTACCGTATCAGACATTAAAAAAGGCATGGTATCAAAAACTACTTTTCTAACCGTCGTATCTAAAGTAGCGAAGAGTTTATTTTCTGCAAAGACTTCTGATTTGCTCAATAAATTCATGATAGTAGACTTCCCGACATTCGTATAGCCGACCAATGCGACTCGAATCATTTGACCTCTAGTCTTGCGACGAGTAGCATTTTGTTGGTCAATGGTTTTTAACTTGTCTTTGAGTTTTGATATTTTATCTCGAATAATCCGTCTATCCGTTTCAATTTCTTTTTCACCAGGTCCTCTCATTCCAATACCTCCTCTTTGTCTTTCCAAGTGCGTCCAAAGCCCACGTAGTCGAGGCAAAAGATACTGCATCTGCGCCAATTCTACTTGTGTTTTCGCCTGCGAGGTTTGCGCCCGACCAGCAAAAATGTCAAGAATTAAGGTACTTCTATCAATAATTTTCACCTTAAGAAATTCTTCTAGAATACCAACTTGTTTGCCCGTCAAATCATCGTCGAAAATAACCATAGTAATTTCTTCATGACTTTCGACATATTCCAAAATTTCTTCTAATTTACCCTTACCTACAAACGTTCGTCTATCTGGATTGTTTAGTTTTTGTGTAAATCGCTTTATGGTTTTTGCACCAGCTGTCATCGCTAGAAATTCTAGCTCATCCATATACTCTTTTACTCTTTCGACTGTATCCATCCCATGAATAACCCCAACTAAAATCGCATATTCCGTTTCTTTCTTTAAGCCTTTACCTTTGTTATCCCCTACATTCCAATTATAATTTTCTTGATTTTTAGATGATTTCTTTTTCCTCAAGGAATCTCTACTTTGATTTTTCATATTTTGTTATTTCGTCATTATTTAGAGCTTGTTGGGAGTTCGTTATTGGCGCTAAAAAGACGCTTTTTTAGCGCCAAAACCTGTCCAGATACTTCGGGAGGAGAAATTCCCAATAAGTTCTTAACTAACTATCCAAATGATTTACTAAACTGCAAAGTTGCTAAAAAGATTCCATAAGTGTTGGGTATTCCTAATTGATTCAATTATTGTAACATTTACTCGACCTTAATGTGTTCAATGGTTTTCTTATAAAGGATTTAGAAAGAGAAAAGCGGCTAAAGGTTAAAACGACACCAATAGTGATATTTTACACGCCAAAAACTATTGGTTATTCCCTTTTGAAAATTATAAATTGAAAATTGTCAAAAAGAGCGCTTTTCCAGTTTTATAAGAAAACCCATTAATTTGATATAAGAAATTAGTAAACTCTTATTGAAATAGGGACTACGGATGAATAGATAAAGACCTTTAAATTCCTCTTTTTCTAAGATTTTTAGCTGTTTAAGTAATTTATTTTCTTGCAATTTTTATAATTTTAGGATTACAAAATCCCTTCTGAATTAGAAGGCTACCCGCCTAACGTTGTAAATTACTTTTTATAAAAAGAAGAATATTCTTAAATTTGTAGTAGCCATAAAAAATTTAATCAATTGATTATCAGTCATTAAATATCAAATTGACGTAATTTTCAACTCCTGTAATTATGT
>JBGCFJ010000173.1:0-3001 GCA_045106885.1 Saprospiraceae bacterium | reverse complement strand
GATGACGGCTTTAAGTGCTGTAACTTGTGCGGCAAAAGGGTCAATTGGTGCTAAATTATTAGTATTGATAATTGGTACTTTTTTGACGTTTAAGTTCAATTCATCTTTTAGACCAGTAGCCGTATTAAAGGCTAGCCCGTTTCTCTTAGTTTTTTTAGTGTTAGATGCAGTAGGATTTTGAGAAGTGCTTGTACCATGAAAGGCATCATATCGTTTTTGATTATCAGCGAGTCCTTGTTGATAAGCAGCAGCCTCGGCACTTAAAGTACTTTGGTCTAAAGATTCTCGTTTACGTTTGTTTTCCAACTTGGCATTGGCTAGACGTTGTTTTCTTTGCTCTTCTAAAATATGATATTTACTTTTTTTGTCCTCCTTGATTTTATTCATTAGATAATTCAAATCATCCGTTGCTTGGACCGAATCAACTTCTATATTACTAGCTGATACACCAGGAGTATTTTCTGGGTTATCAGATAGGGTAGGGGAGAGGTCATCATCAAAGCCAGCAAGTGTTTCATCATTTACCCCCATGCTTTCAGAGAAAACTGATTTATCCAATTTTCTTTTGACTCTAGCCATTAAGAAATTTTCATTTTTCTCCGCTTTAATCATCTCCTTTTTAGATAGTGCAAAAACTTCACTTGCTTTGGTTTTAGTAGAGATATAATTAATGTCATCCTGTAACCCCACCGCCATAGATGCAGCTTGAATTTTATTTTTAACGGTGCTTTTTTTGATGCTAAAGGATAGATAGACTAATCCTCCAATGAGTATCGTCAAAATAGGTAGGGCATAAATAATTTTTGGAAAACCACCATCAGGAGATTTAAAAAGCTGTGTTAGTTTGCTCATATTTTTTAAGATTAGGGTTTAGAGAGAATTTGATGCTGTCTTTATTTTTCCATTTCCACAAATTGAATTCGATTGTTTTTATGGACTTCAAACCCTCCGATTAGTAAACCATGAGGATTATCATCTGAACGGGCGACCTCTCTTAAATCTAAAGAGGTAATTAGATTTTTGACCAAAAAACCAACTTGGGTCTGTACCACTTCTTTTCCATATTGAACTGCTTTGTATGGATAGACATCAATATTGACCCGAATGGAATCTAACTCATACTTAATTTCGACACTAGAAGAAATTAGTTTTTTATAATAGCTATCACCCCGTTTATCCATAAAAGCTTTTACCGAGGCATCACCCATTAATAGTACTTGGTCCACCTTTTCTTTAATCTCATCAGGATTGGGAGTAATGTCATATAACAAAGCGTGAAAATTCCGAACCTGTGCTTTGACCTCCGCTTTTCGGTTTTCATTAGCTGCAATTTGATAAGCAGTTAAGGTATTGCCATAACCATTAGTGATGTAGATTTTACCTTTCCCTTTAGTGACCATATTCATTGCCACAACCATCACCATTGCACAAAAGAGAAAAGAACTAATCAATGTTAGGATAGCAATGAGCCGAGTTTGTTTGAAAGCAGTATCAATATTCATAAGACTGTGTAATCTTTTAGTGTTAAGTGGTGTCTCGATTTCCCCTTCAGTTGAGGTCTTTTCAATATCAGATTCCTTTTTATTGGGAACACCTATAATTTTTAACAATAATTCTTTCATCAAATATTTATTAATAGATTCTATTTGTTGGGATTATACCTAGCTCTTTGTGCCGCTTTTCCAACAGCCCCACCAGTTTGCACTACCCCTTTTCCAATAGTAGCAGATAATAATGAACCCATTTGACCAATACCAGACCCAGAAATAACCCAACCAGCAACGATAGGAACGGTGATATAACCCACAATGAGCACCAATAAAAACATCCAAGCCCATTGGGTCAAAATAACAGAGTTAACGGTATCTTCTAAGCCAAGTCCTTTGGTCCAAAAGCCGCCATTTTCCACAATGATTCGCCAAAGTCGAACAGAAATAGCCTCAAAAATATTTCCAATACCCAACCAGAGATGAACGGATAAATATCTGGCAAGCCATTTCATATAAGCCGCCTCAAAGCCAGGGAAAACAGAAACCCCAATGACTAGCGGTCCCGCAATATATAATACGACCAGAAAGAAAACTCGAAGAGAATTGATAATGACTAAAATAGCATGGGAGAGCCGAAAGAGGATTTCTTCCAAGAACCGCATCATAGCTAAGTAGAATTTTTCCCCAACCCATTTAAAAACATTAAGACTACCCGTAACAGCATCGGTCAGTTGATTTACTTTTTCAGATATATCGGCTGATTCTTCGGCATGAATGTTTTCAATACCAATGAGGTGTTGGTCATCTTCTGTATCAGGATTTAAATCTCTCGTTTTTAAAATTTCGGTAACACGGACTTCATCGGTGATAATGGCAAGCCCCAAACCTCGATTAACACCCATCGCAATCCCATCCACCACCAGCATAAATTGAGGGTATAATGCTAGAACCAAAGCTAATGCAAAGGGTCGAAAAGTTTTGAGGGTAAACAGATTACCTCCCAGCATTCCCTCATAAGCTAGTTTGGCAATGTAGAGTAAAGCTCCAAGCGCCCCAATAGCTTGCCCAATCCAAACGATGTCCGCACCAATGGTAATAAGGTCATTTCGGATGATTTCTAAAACGGTTTGTATTTCGTAAAAACCTTCCATAGCTTAATTTTCTTTAAAGAGTTTAGAAAAAGTTTCAAATTCACGTTGTTTGGTTTTGAGTTTATACCAAGCTCTGTTAGTTCTGCGAACGGTCGCTTTCATAGATGCCTTAACCGATTTAGCTTGCTTTAAGGCATTTTTAATTAATAGAATTCTCCCTTTATCATCAATGATGCCCATGTTTTTTTGAGTGGCGATATCAAATACCTCAAAGATTCTGGTGGACTCATTAAATAGCTGTAGTAATATCCATCGGTATCTCCATTTACCTGCAAAATCTTCGGCTTTATCAATTTGGTCCAGAGAACGAACAAAGAGTTCGTAAATCTCTTTTTCCGTTTCAATGAGCTGCCGAGTCAT
>JBGCFJ010000172.1:0-7451 GCA_045106885.1 Saprospiraceae bacterium | reverse complement strand
CACAACTATTAACTGGATTAGTCACTGATAAAATATAAATCCCAGGTTCAGCAGTAGTTAATAAAGTATTATTGGATAAGGTACGACCTGTTTCATCCGTCCATTGATAAACAATCGAATTCCCCATTTCGGCCCCATCCGCACTAAGCGTAATCGTCCTATCATCACAACCTAAAGTTTGGTCTTCTAAGCTCACGATTGCTGGCAATTCTCTATTATCAGCTACTAATAAAGAATCTGTAGTTATGCAATTATTTGTTGTGTCTTCCACCGTGATGTAATACCAACCAGGGGCAGTAATAGTAGTTATAAATGCTTCTGTTTCGTCAGTTAGCGTCCCATTTTCCGTTCGCCAAGCAAAATTCAGGTTGGTTACTATTGCTTCTGTTGTAGGTTCAATGGCAATAAAATCATCGGTACAAGCAAAAGATAAATTTTGTGGTAGGGCAAATATTGGAAAATTTTGGTCAGTAGTCACGGAGACAGTAGCTGTCTGTTCACATTGATTATTTGTATTTTTAACTAAAAGTTGATAATTACCAGCAGCATTCACCTTAATAAAAGGGGTATTTTCTCCTTCTAAAATAGTTCCGTCATCCGTCGTCCATTCATAAATAAAAGGTGTACCCATATCTGAATTTTCACCACCTAAAAGAGCTTCATTTTCCAAACAGGTCAGTTCTTTTGGCAATCCAACATCAATGGTCGGGAACATTCTATCTACAACTACGCTTACACTATCTGTAAAAGTACATCCATTAATACTGCTTTCTATATCCAATTGGTAAACACCAGGTTGATTAACCATTGCAGCAGATTGGTCTGTTCCAGCAGTAATATTTCCATTTTGAGTCGTCCATTGAAAGAGATAAGGTAAATTAACCACCGATATATCTCCAAGAATAACTGTTTCTATGGCACAGTTTAAAGTATCAGCTACTCCAATATTAAAATCTATAGGTGCAATATCTTTATCAACGCTAAAAGAATCAAGCGTTTCACAGGCACTTAACGTATCAATTACTTGTAAAAAATAAGTACCACTTTCTCTTAGGGTAAAAATTAAAGTACTATCAATTTTAGCAAAATTAACCACATCAGAACTCCACTCAAAACGCAAATTATCCAGTTCAGAAAAAATAGTACCTGCCGCTAATACTGTCGTATCATTATTACAGGTAATCGTCTTATCCGCACCCGCCGCTATCTCGATTTCTCTACGAATATCATCAACTGTAATATTTCTTTCTCCCTTACAGCCACTAAAATTATTGGTTACTTCCACCTGATAAATACCCGCTGAATCTACTAAAATATTTTGTTCATCTATTTCCCCTAGAATATGGCCATTATCAGAAAACACAGACCAATTATAACTAGCATCTTCAATATTTATGACAGTATTAAGCTGAGTTTGATTATTCAAACAAGTAATCAAATCGGGCAAAACAATATCTATTTCTGGTGGGTTCAAACTATCGACAATGACTAATCTATCGGATTTACTACACAAATTAGAAGAGTCCACTACTAATAATTGATACGTGCCTGGAAAATCTATTACTAAATCTTTTTCCGTACCAATTACTTTATTCTCCCCATCTTTCCAAGTATAATAGAAATTAGTACCTTCAGAAACTTCAATTGGTTCAATCGTTAACTCAGGATTTAAACAAGTTAAAATTTGGTCATTCCCAACTTCTACAGTGGGTAAAATTTGGTCTGTAGCGACGATAACCGTATCACTAGAGGTACAAAAATTAGCCGTATTTTGGAGGGTTAAAATATATTCACCCGCAGCATCAATAATTGGGGTTAATTCCTGAGGATTGGTGACAATATTTCCATTTTCTGTTTGCCAATTAATAGCCGCCTCAATACCCGCACTTAGTAATTGTCCTGCTAACCTTAGTGTATCCGCACAATTAACTTTTGTATCTTCTCCTGCGGACAACATGGGTGGCAATCTATCTGCTTCTACTCTAATAATAGTGCTACTTCCTCTACAGCCTGTAATCGTATCTTCTGCAAAAGCAATAAATTCCGTGCCTAATAAAGTATCTGTAACAATCAATAAAGCACTATCAATTTCTACATCTCCAAACCATTGGATAATTGAACTAGCAATATCAGTTTCGGCTAAATACTGTATTTCGTTGGACACACAATTAATCGCTCCAGTTCTATTTAACGTAACTACTGGCCTAGGTCTTTCAAAAACAGCAACAGAATCTTTAGTCACACAATTATTAGCGGTATTTGTTACTTCCAAGAAATAGGTGCCTGCCGAATTAACTTCCTGTTTCATCGAGTTTCCTAGAAAAATAGCATTTTCATCAAACCATCCATAATCAAAATTATTTCCAATAGAAGTGGCGTTTCCGCCTAAATCAAAATTCAAAATATCCGCCTCTACCCCACTACAATAAATGGTATCTCTTCCCGCATCTGCTATTGGATTATCCCTAGAAACCGTCACTCGAACCGTATCAATAGAACGACATCCGTTACTTTGGTCTAAGACAATCAAGCTGTAAATGCCTGGCAAAGCAACTTCAATTTGATTTTCTATTGAAATATCATTATTTTCAAAATCCTTCCACAAATAAGTAAATTCTGCTCCTTGTTCGGATGTACTCCCGTCTAATTGAACTGCTCCAATCGTACAATTTAATTCTTGGGTTGGTCCCGCTTCCGCTAATGGTCGCAGCGTATCGGCTTCAATTTCTATAGACGCTAAACTAGAACAACTATTGGCTGGATTTACTACGATTACAGAATAAATTCCTGGGGCAGTTGCCATTAATTGTGCCGTCTCAGCTTTAACTTCCGTAGCCAATCGCCATTGGTAAGTTGCTGCTGGAACATCTGAAGCAGCAGTAATTTCAACCAGCGGATTATCGCAAGAAAAAATACTTGGTTCATTAACAAAATTCACTACAGGATTCACCACGTTAGAAGGTACTTCTATACTATCCTTTGCTATACAGCCAGTCGTTGTATTCGTGATTTCTAAGAAATATTTTCCGCCTTTTTCAACGGTCGGATTAATCAGATTAGCTTGATTTTCCTCTGTAAATATGCCTTCTTCTGTTGTCCAAATAAAGTCAAAACTATCTCCTTGCTGGGATTGGTCACCAATAATCGTTACATTTTGCACCACACAAGTAATTGTTGCTGGGTTCTCAATTTCAATATTTGGCAATACTTGTTGAGCAACAAGCGTCAAAGAATCAGTTTGTTGACAGCCATTATCTGCTGTAACTGTCGCTAAATATTTGCCTGAAATAGTCGCATTAAATTGGTTCGTCTCTACAATTTCTCCACTTGGCAATTGCCAAGAAAAATTAGTGTTAGTGGTGGTGGAATTTGCCACCAAAGCAATAGTTGGTATTTGGCAAGTTAAGGTCGAATCAGCAGGAATAGATAAATTTGGGATGGCAAAATCTTTTAAAATAGTTACCGTCGTATCTGTCACACAACCGTTACTTGTGTTATTGACTGCTAATTGATAAATCCCAGCTGAATCAATTAAAGTAGATATTGAATCTGTTGCGCCAATAAAATGTCCATCTTCAGTTGTCCAATTATATTGAAAATCGGGTCCTTTGGAAGAAAGATTACCCTCTAAAGTTAGTACAGGATTGGTACAATTTAAAGTTTGACCATTTCCAGCATCAGCAATAGGGAAAACTTGGTCGGCATTAATATCTATCTTTTCAGAGGAAGCACAACCATTATCCGTATTTCTAACCGTAAATATATAACTCCCTGCCGTTGTTACATTAGGATGATAAGTTTCGGCATATTGAATAATATCTCCCTCACTCGCAAACCAATCAAACGTGTATAAATTTCCACTATCAGAATTAGAGGCATCAAGGGTTAATATCGGCTCAAAACAAGTTAATAGCGTATCTGCGGCTATGTTGATAGCAGGATGAATAAAATTAGTATCCACTGCGACTATATCTCCATTGGTGCAACCATTATTCACATTTGTAACAGATAGTACATAAATACCCCCTGCTAATACTTCTGGATTCAATGAGGTGGTAGCTGTATTTTCCACAAATTGCCCATCTGATGTTGACCAACTATAGGTAAATTCAGTCCCTTGAGAAGAAGCATTTCCATCCAATTGTAAAGTTGGATTATCACAATTTAAAACCAAAGCATCTCCTGCTTCAGCAGTAGGATAAATCCGTTCTTCTCGGACTAATACCGAATCTATGGTCGAACAACCATTAATCCTAGCAGTTACTTTGATAATAAAAAGTCCTGTATCATTGACTGATATTTCAGGTTCCGGTAATGGCCCATCCAAATTACCTCCAGACCATTCATAATCAACTTGAGGCGTAGTACTAGTCGCTGTTAAATCTGCAATCGGGGCATTACAACTAATTAGATTGTCAGCCGCAGTTAATTGTGGCGCATCAAAATCCTCGGTCACCAAGACAAAATCAAAAGCGGTACAACCATTTTCGGTATTGGTGATTTTCAATTCATAATTGCCTCCTTTATCAACTGTAATTGCCTCCGAAGTGGGTAAATCTGTTTCTGTTATAGTCGTATTTGTCCATTGCGGAACAAATTTATCTCCAGAAGAGGACCCTAAATTATTGAGGGTTCTAGTTGGTTCAAAACAATTTAAAACACCCCCATTATTAGCTACAGCTACTGGATTCACCATATCTGTTGCCACAAAAACAGAATCGGTAGAAACACATCCCGTAATTTGGTCCGTGATAGCTAAGAAAAAATTCCCTCCTTTATCTATAGTTGGCAAAAAGAAATTGGTAGAAAAATCAATATTTCCTTCATCAGTTGTCCAAATTGGACTGTATTGACCACCATTGGTGGAGTTACTGAATCTAAAAAAATAGTTGGATTCGTACAATTAAGCGTAGCAGGGTCTGCAATGATTGCTCTTAGCGTTTCATCTCCAATTATTGCCGTTCCAGCAAAGTTTAAATCGAAACCGATACCATTTGCTGAAAAGTTATCTATTAATAAAAAATAGGTTTCCCCAACTGTTACATTAAGTGCAGGAGAAAAACTAGTTCCTAAAACATCCGTTTCCTCAAAATCATTGAAGGCATCATTAGATAAACCAGTTCCGCCACCAATAATACCAACGCTACAAGTTACAGCTTCACTATTTCCTCCATTTGGGCAAGCATTTTTATATAAAGAAAAACCATAACTCGCCTCTCCCTTTGGTTTAATTTGAAAAGCCAATTCCCCGTTCTCCAATACATCAAATTGATACCATTTCGATTGACGTTCTAGTCCATCAGGAGAGCAAGTCGCAATGGCTTCATTTTTTTCAAAACCTGGTCCTCTTGACCTAGCAACAGAAATGGGTTCGTTTCCACAGAGTTGAATTGCTCGGACACAATCGGCGGTGGAGTCAACTGTAATTTGTATTTTTCCGTCGATGGTTTCGGTCATCATTGTTTCCCCGTCCACGTTTACAGCAGAAGGCGGAAAAGAAACCGAAACTAAACTACTATCCCCTACATTCCCAACTGCTTTAAAGCAAACTTGGAAAATAGGCGTACTATCCGCTACTACTAAACCTAGGTCATCGAAAGTATGGTTATAATTAAAGGCTAAATTACCATTAGCTACATCCATTATATTAAAGTCGTTCTCTTCCAGAAATTCTATTTCAAAACTATCTACTCCTACATATTCTATAATCGTTGGGTCCCATTTTAATGGAAATCTTAAATCTCTCAAAAAAGCTACATTTTCGGCATAAATGGGCAAACAAAAAGTCTCATCTGGTACAACAGTTGTTTCGCCAGCATCTACTCTAAAAATACAATCTGGCGTATCTTCGGGGTCTAAACAAGGGTCACAAACCAAACCCTCTGGGTTGCAAAACTCTACATAAAAATCAATCAACTGTCCCTCGTCATTTCTATCAACTTGAAAATCACCAACTCTCAAAGTCCAAGTTCCATTCACTCTTCCTTGATTAAA
This sequence comes from Saprospiraceae bacterium, assembly GCA_045106885.1. Classification (GTDB taxonomy): domain Bacteria; phylum Bacteroidota; class Bacteroidia; order Chitinophagales; family Saprospiraceae; genus JAFMDF01. The sequence continues at coordinate 1,457 of JBGCFJ010000172.1, read as the reverse complement.
ATCAGATAAATCACCATTAAAAGGCAAATAAGTCCCATCTAAAGGACTAAGCCCTGTCCATTCTTGGTCATTATTCCACCTATTTTCATATCCATTATCAGGCATTGCTGGTTCCCCATTTCCAACAAAAGCAATATCAAAAAGTCGATTATCTGTTTGGCCTAATGAACCAGCAGAAAAAGTAACATCTCCCATGAGTTTAACGACTTGTCCTTCAGGAGAAACCAATTCTACAACTAAATCTCCCACATACTCATGTCGAAAGGTAATGCCCACTTTACTAACACATTGACCTGCACTAGCTAAATCATTATTCTTTACATTAAAGACATCTAATTTGTATTCCTGAAAACCTGTATTATCTTCGATTAAACCAGGGCAATTCTTGCAGGGGCAAGTAGTGACCTCTTGAGCACTTAACGTAGGGCTAAAGCAAAAAAGAAGCATAAAATAGGCAAGAAAGGAACACCTCTGAATTTTCATTAATTTATTATAAAAAATAATAATATGAAAAAAGGAAAAATTGGTCAGCTCAGATTGTTCATGGAAGGTTTGTGTCAAAATAATCCGTGTTTCTTTAGTAAAATCGGTTGTCTGGTAATTCTTTGTAAAGTTAAAGTTCCTTCCTTTACTTCGCAAACAAAAAACAAGTTTGCGCAGCTTGGTGACATATTTTTACTACATTAGAACACCATTCGTAGCCGTAATACTAGGTGGAATATCGGTTTCTCCTAACATCTCCTTTAAATCAATTTCAATCACTCGACAAAGCGAATGCATCGGTATATCATTTCCTAAACCTTCAAAAGGATTCTCTGAATAATCGCCAATCAATTCCATCATTAAATAAACCCAACCAACTAATACGGTAAAAGGGACTGCCATCCAAACAGCACCTTCTCCAATCTTATGAAATTCGGAAACCATTCCAAGCGGTAATAAGAAGATAAAAATTCCGACAAAAATAAAGCTACTACTTCCATATTGGCGAGGCAGTGGAAATTTTTTAATCCGTTCACATTTTCCTTGATGGGTATAAAAATCATTTAGTAATTTTTGTAATTCAATATGTCGAAAATCATCAATCAAATTCAAGCTTCTTAATGCCGCTAAATCTTGGGATTGTTGGTCAATTATTTGCGTAGCCGTATTTTTATATTCGATTAAACGCAAACGTTCTTCCTCTGACAAAAATTCTGCTAATTCATTTTCTGTAATCCCGTCTTGATTTAAATTCATGCCATATCGTTTCTTATATTTTTCAGTGGCTTTTTTAATATGTCTATTTTGATTAATGTGTTCCCAAGGCGTAGGAATCAACAATTGACTACGCAAAGCATATAACCAACCAATATGACGATAAATTAATTTTTTATGAATGGCTGAAACTTCATCATTAGCTAAATCAGTAGTCGTAAATTGATTACCTATATATCCTCTAACATTTGTTCCCCACA
>JBGCFJ010000171.1:0-4661 GCA_045106885.1 Saprospiraceae bacterium | reverse complement strand
ACTCGTGCATATATTACTTCGTTTAAAATAAATACCACTTCAAGCAAACAGTATATCTTGATAATTAGATAACTTATTGATAATTAGATAACTTATTGATAACCAATACTAGGTGTTAAATAGTTGGCTACCCGCCTAACGTTGTAAATTACGTTTTATAAAAAGAAGAATATTCTTAAATTTGTAGTAGCCATAAAAAACTTAATCAATTGATTATCAGTCATTAAATATCAAATTGACGTAATTTTCAACTCCTGTAATTATGTCAGTTTTTTACTAATTTTACAACTTCTGGCGGGTAGCCAAATAGTTTTACCACAGTATTGTCGGACACCACTTAATTTTTTATCATTAGAAGAATGGAAAAGACTGAGGCATTTATCCTCTTTGTTTCTTTGAGATTTTTTATTAAAAAATTAATATATTTTAAATATATTAATTAAAAATATTATATTTGTCATCAGATTAGTTTATAAACTTACTTCATTACCTTTTATTCTCTCAATAACGACTTTTTTATAAACATTATATTAAAGATCTTACTACTGGACATTTTGATTTCTTGATATGCAGACTTGCGAAGTTTTCAAAACTTAGAAAGTCTATTTTGGTAGGAATCAACTAATTAGACTTCCCAAGTCTTGAAGATTTTTTAAGTCATTCGCAAAATGTCCAGTAGTAAGATTAAAGATTTAATAGTGTGTATAAGTAGTATAGCATATTTACCTTAATAATCAATATGCTACACTACTTATTAACTTTAAAATAGTTTAATAAAACCAAGGCTTCGTACCTTTTTTAATAAAGAACCGAAAGTATTATTGAATTATTGTTTTTTATTTTTTAAAAAATACTAAATCACTGATTATCAATAACTCACTTTTCATAATACTGTTTTTGAAAAGCACTCTTTTCTCTCAATTAAATTAGAATTATAAGACTAGATTTTACAATTCAACTAAGAGTAGCTACTATCTTGAACCAATCAATAGCTATTTTCTAACATGCCTTATTCCAATTCCGATTATTTAGAGTTCTACTGAGAACAAACCTAACAATAATCTAAATATTTTTCAGACCACTTAATCATCGTTCAATAATAGTCTGAGTATAAAGAAACTGTAATATTCTAAAGAAAAAATAAATTTTTCAAGTACTAAAACAGGTCGTTTAACGAATATCTATTTGTTCTATTGAATCAGTAATGATTTTAAACAATAGAATACCATATTTATAATAAATAAATTACTTTTTTTAAACTAAAAGCATGTCTAGTAATTATTTTAAAAGTGAGAGAATTGGATATTACAAGTAAACCTATATGGTTTAAAATTTATTCGAATTTCAAATTGAAAAGAGAATTATTAAATATGTCTAAACTCCAAATTTTATGAAAAAATTTACCATTTTACTACTTTTTTTTGCAGGGATTACGGTACTTCCTGCTCAGTCTCCTCGTAATTTGACTAGTAATGTAACAGGGGGCTTAGAAGCCTCAACAGCTTATACCGTTGCACAAATAGAAAGTACATTCAATAGTGGACGCCGTCAGGAAGAAACTCAACTAGGGCTTACTGCTAATTCAATTAAAAATCTTGATTTGCCTGACCAAGCCATCTGGGACGCTTATTCTCATGATCAAAAAATGCTTTTTATCATGAATGATGAACGAACTTCCCGAGCAGGAATTGATTATGGAGATGGCGCAGTCAAAGGGCTTCCATATCAGGGGGTTGAAAGTACTATGGATGGGGTTTCTCAAACTTATGCAGAATTGCTAATTGCAAATAATGCATTCAATCATACTTCAAATGGTAGTCCTGGCTCAAGAATATCTAATGCTCTAGGAGCATCTTGTGTAGCATTTAATGCATATAGCGAAAACTTAGCCGTTGCTGCTTCAAGTGGCCCAAACCCGTTTCCTTCTACTATTGAAGCCTCTATATTTGGGTGGAATTACCAAGATGCAAATAGCGCTTGGGGGCATCGAGAGGCAAGTTTAGCCCAGACCTTGACCGACGATAACGGGGATAGTGGGCAAGAAGGATATATCGGTGTAGGTGTTGCAACAGGAGATAGTTATACTTTATTTGGTTCAAATTTCCCCTATGCTTCATTAGTCGTCTTTAATTTTTTTGATCCTGTAGCTACTGCCACAGCTTCTGTTAATAACTGCACGTTTAATGTGACCGTAAGCACCAATAGTCTTTCTGGTAATAGTTGTCAGGCAGCAGTAACAGCTACTTCTGCAAATGGAAATGCAGATTTAAGTGCCATAAATACCATTACTACTTCTGGAACGGTAAATGTAACGGGAACAGTCGCTTATAAAGCTGGAACTAGTATCACCTTAAATACTGGTTTTCATGCCCAAGCAGGAAGTAATTTTACAGCCTCTATTGAGGCTTGTGCTGCCTTTACTGGTAATAATACTCCTACAGCATTGGCGTCAGCTAGATCAGGTTCAACTAGGTTTACCACAATTGTTCAAGAGCATCATAATTTCCTAGAGTCTGCAATTTCTCCAAACCCATTTACGCAGTCTTTTATGATAGACTATCATTTACCCAAATCGTCAACTGTCAATATAGACGTATTTAACCTAAACGGACAAAAGGTAATGGGGTCGATAGTCTTATCCAATCAGGTGGAAGGAAATAATCAAGTAGTTATCAATGGTGAAAATTGGGTCTCTGGTCTATATTTAGTCCGAATTCGAATGGATAACCAAGTATGGACTAAAAGATTAGTGAAGCATTAAATTTTTAGAGAACAGACTTTACTGATTATTCATAATCACATTAGAACTTAGTAGGAGTTACCTCAAAAGTAACTCCTACTAATTCACTCAAAAACGAAGAGTAAATAAGTCACATATCTTTGGACTGGAGTGCTTGTACTATACTTAGACTGCTTATGGAAAATAGGACTTAATGAATTATTAATCTTAGAAACCTAGTAAATGCAATTCAATCAACGATATTTTTTATTCGCAGTAGTACTTTTTATCATAGAAGTACTGATTGCCTTATACGTCAAAGATGCTATTATTCGACCCTATGGAGGTGATTTCTTAGTCGTCATTTTACTCTACTATTTAGTACGAACTTTTTGGAATGGCCCTACTTTTCAAGTGGCTTTGGGTGTCCTTCTTTTTGCGTATACGGTTGAAATTTTACAATATTTAAAAATCGTTGATATATTAGGCCTAACAGGAAATCGGTTAGCAGAAATTGTCATTGGTACAGGATTCAGTTGGTGGGACATGGTCGCTTATACGCTTGGAATTATAGTGGTTTATTTTATTGATAAATAGGTACTATTTAACATAGGGCAAAGCGCCGTCTATAAATATTCATTGTTTATCTCCGATTTATCGGAATAAACTGGGATTTCAATTTACTCAACATTCATATTTAATCGTTTCTTTCTTTCCTGCTTTCCTTGTAGCTTTGTGGAAAATCATAAATATGTCAACTATCCATAAAAGTATTCCCGCACCTCATATTGTACTCTTAGAAATAGAGAACCCGCCTGCAAATAGTTTATCAAAAATCATCAAAAAAAGATTTATTGAGTTGCTCGATGAATTAGAAGAAGATAAAAGTATTCGTGCTTTAATTCTTACAGGGAAAGGCAATAAATTTTGTGTAGGAGATGATTTAAAAGAAGCGATTAAAAATACCGAATTACCCTTAGAAGTCATCACTAAAAATCTTCAAAAATTTGGCAATATCATGGATAGAGTGGAAGCATTGCCTTTTCCTGTTATTGCAGCCATTAATGGTTGGTGCATCGGTGGTGGTTTAGAATTAGCACTTTGTTGTGATATTCGATTAGCCGTTGATTCCGCTCAGTTCATTTGCGCAGGAGTGAATGTTGGTTTAACCGCCTCTGGTTATCGTTTGCCTAGAATCATTGGAATTGGAAGAGCTAAACAAATGTTGTATACAGGTACAGCTTTACCCGTCCAAAAAGCAGAACAGTATGGTTTAGTAACAGGTGTTTATACTGAAAAAAAATTACTGCCAGCAGCTTTAGAAATGGCAAAAATTATCGCCACCAAAGCACCGCTTTCCGTTCAAGCTACTAAGCGTATCGTCAATACTGCTTACGAAACAGCTTATGAAGATTCCCAACGAATTCAAGAAAAAGAATTATTGACTTTAGCGGCAAGCGAAGATTATAAAAATGCTTTGCGGGCTTTTTCGGCTAAACAAAAGCCTGATTTTGTAGGAAGATAATGTAAGTAACGATGAACTATAAATGATGAACGATGAATTCGTCAATTACTGAAAATTAGTTTTGCATTTAAGTATTTTTAATTTCCTGATGAAATAGAAGCATTTAATGTAGTGGTCGTTACTTGAACTTTATCTCCAATTTCTAAGGACTGCTTACGCTTTAAAGTCAATAGGTTAGCTCCAATTTTCACTTTTACAAAATCATCCGCTAATAATTCAATGACGATGCCTTCCAATTGAAGGCTATTTGTGGCAATGGCATTTTTAAAAACTTCCTGAGGACTTCCCCATCCTAATATTTTTTTTTTTTTTTTTAGAAGCACCTTATCTGCCATTTTATAAATTTTTCTAGTATCATGACTCACCAACAAGGTCGTCAATTGATATTTTCGATGAATTTTTAAAATATAATCTTTT